>JACZQQ010000075.1 GCA_022545645.1 Acidobacteriota bacterium
CGACGAAATCATCCGGCGTGCGTTGCGCACCGCCTGCGTTGCACTCGGTCGGCCTCCTCAACGTACTCCAGTGAGTACGTTTGCGGGGGCCTCTGTCGCGCGTGGCGCAACGCACTCAGGTCGGCGCTTTCGTCACTTCGTGACGAGAACCTATGCATAATCCGGGCTGGCTCGTCACGGCGTGCTTTCGTGCTTTCGTGCGGTCGTGCTGTTGTGCTGTTGTGCTGTGGTAGAGAACTTATGCACAATCCGGGCTAGAATAGGGTCATGATTCCCTTGGCAGGCTTGTTGCTTTTCACTGCTCTGCTGCAAAATACTCCGGCGACGGATCCCGATGCCCTGGAGTGGTTCCGCAAAGGGGAAGAGCTGATCGGTACCCCTGAGGAAAACTCCCCGCAGCAGACGGAATACTTCAAGAAGGCGGTCGAATTGGCTCCTGATTTTTCTGCCGCCCGTTACAATCTGGCCCTCGTCTACCTCAAACAGGAACAACGCCAGCTGGCCCTGGATCAGCTGGATGCCTTGATCGTTCTGGAACCTGAGGGAACCAGCGGTTATCTCCTTCGTGCTCGTGTCAGACTCGAGGTAGAGGACCTGGTTCATGCAGCCGAGGATCTCGAACAGGCCCTTGAGCTGGATCCACAGAATTACGACACCTGGCAATTGATGGGTCGGATTCGCTATCAACAAAGGGACTATGAACAGGCCGCTCGAGCCTTTGAGAAGGTTTTGGAGTTGAGACCCAATCCCGTGGGAGCCTATTTTGATCTGGCTTTGTCTCAGCAATCCCTGGGTCACAGGGACGAGGCGATCAAGAACTATCGAAGGTTTCTCATAGATGTTCCCGATGACTTTCAGGCCAATTATTTTCTGGGAATACTGCATCGGCAGGCCGGTCAGGACGATCTGGCCCTCGAGCAATTTCTGAAAGCCGAGTCCATAGAACCCACCCACCAGGAACTGGCCCAGGAACTGGGTTATCTTCTTCTCGATCGAAACGACCTCGAGGGGGCCCAGGAGAGATTACTGCGTTCAAACTTGGATTTGGCCATCAACCTGGCCAACCTGGGAATCATCGCCAAACGACAGGGAGAGCACATCCAGGCAGAGGACTACTTTCACAGAGCCCTTCAGCAAGAGCCGGAAAACGCTCTGCTCTGGGCCCAACTGGGTGATGTCCTGGTCCAAACAGAGAGTGGACTGGAAGCCATTGAGGCTTACGAAAGGGCTCTTCACTATAATCCCGAAGACCTGGACACCCTCTACAATCTGGGGACTCTCTATGTCAATGAGGAGCGCTCTGAAGAAGCGATCGATTTGCTCAGAAAAGCCCTGTCAATCGATCCCCAGCACGGTGCCGCTCACTATAATCTGGCCCTGGTGCTGGATGAAAGAAAAGACTTCGATGAGGCCCGGATCCACTACTTGAAGGCGATTGAATACGGTTCGGACAGTGCCTGGGGTCGCTTGCGGCTTGCTTTTTTGTGGGCCCGTCAGAACGAACCGACTGAGGCCTTGCAACATCTGGAAGTGGCTTTCGAGAGGGAACCTCAAAGGTACGTCCACCTGGTTCTGGATGAACTCCTTAAGATAAACTCCGATCTGGACAGTCTGCGCTACAGCCGGGAGTTCAACGATCTACTGGCGAAATATCGGGAGGGGTTAGAGGAGTGACAAGCAGCTGAACGCTGGCAACTGACACCCCAAGGCACGACCGCACAACAGCACCACCGCACAACAGCACGCCGTGACTTGGTCACGGCTACGAAGACAGGACTTTGTCCAGTTCCTCGATATCTTCAAAACGGGTCATCTCTCTGAATTCTTTATAGCGCAACTCGATTTCCGTGTAGGTCAGTTCCCGAAGTCGATCGAGAGAAAATTTTTCCACGCAGAAGCTGGCCATAACCGACCCAAAGATGGCGGCCTGGCGGATGGCCTGGGTATCCAGACGATCGACACCAGCCAGGTAGCCCAGGAATCCTCCGGCGAAACTGTCTCCCGCCCCAGTGGGGTCAAAGACATCTTCAAGGGGATAGGCGGGCGCACCGAAGATGGAAAGGTCACCCTCGGAGACCGGCCCAGCCAGAGCACTCCCCTGATCCAAGCTCTGTTCCCCTTGGACTTGAAACATCAAAACCCCGTATTCACCCCGCTTGATCACCAAGATTCGAGGGCCCCAGCCCAAGATCTTACGGGCCACCCGAATCATGTTCACCTCATTGGCCAGCTGCCGAGCTTCGGCGTCATTGATGATCAGAATACCCACCTGCTTCAGAGTCTTGACCAGGGACTGGAAGCGGCCCTCGATCCAGTAGTTCATGGTGTCACAAGCCACCAGTCGAGGATTTTTCACCTGGGAAAGGACCTCCCTTTGAAGAGCTGGATCGATGTTCCCCAGAAAAACATACTCCGAATCGCGATACTTCCTGGGAATCTTGGGACGAAAGTTGGAAAGAACATTGAGTTCAGTTTCCAGCGTGTGGGCCTCGTTCAAGTCGTAGCTATACTCACCTTTCCAGCGAAAAGTTCGCCCCTCCATATATTCCAGGCCCTGCAAATCGACATTTCTCGACTCCAGAAATTCGACGTCCTCGCGACGAAAATCTTCACCTACACAGGCCACCAGATTCACCCGGGAGAAGAAGCTGGCCACCACACTAAAGAAGGTCGCCGAGCCCCCCAGGACTTCTTCCGCTTTCCCAAAGGGAGTCTTGACCGAATCGTATGCTACCGATCCCACCACAAGTATTGACGGCATTTTGATCTCCTCTTTACAGGTATTTCCCGATAACGACTTTGAGCTTTTCCTTGGTCGTTTCAGGAATCACATCCGGCTGGGTGATGATGGCATCCTGCAAGGCATGCTGGCAGGGACAATCAAACTCATCGGGCAGGATCTTGAGAACTTCCTTGATCAAGTTTTGAGCATTCCCACTGTTCTTCTCCAGATAACTGAGCAGCATCTCAACAGTTACCGGTTCCTCTTCTTCATGCCAACAATCATAGTCGGTGACCATGGCAATAGTGACGTAGCAGATTTCCGCCTCTCGAGCCAATTTGGCTTCCTGCAAATTGGTCATCCCGATCAGATCCATCCCCCAACTCCGGTAGAGTTCCGACTCGGCACGGGTTGAAAAGGCGGGTCCCTCGATACAAACGTAAGATCCACCTCGCTTGATCGGAAAATTGATCTTTCCGGCCGCGACTTCCACCTGCTGGGCCAACTGAGAACAGATGGGATCAGCAAAGCTGATGTGGGCAACGATGCCTTCCCCAAAGAAAGTCGAGACGCGCTGACGGGTGCGGTCCACAAACTGGTCGGGAAGGACAAAGTCCATGGGCTTATGTTCCAGCTTCAGGGAACCCACTGCACTGGCCGAAAGAAGCCGCTTCACCCCAAGCAATTTGAACCCATAGATGTTGGCCCGAAAGTTCAGTTCGGTGGGTAAAATCCGATGTCCTCTCCCATGACGAGCCAGAAAAGCCACCCGCTTTCCTTCCAACCGGCCCAGAATATAGGCATCACTGGGACTACCGAAAGGGGTATCGATCTGTCTCTCCCTCTTCTCTTCCAATCCGGGGATGTCATAAAGCCCGCTCCCGCCGATTATGCCAATCTCTGCTTGACTCATCTCAACCTTGTGACTCCCCCCAGAGTTCGCACGCTAGCGTATACTTCCCATCTTCCTGGGACAGTCTGCCCAGGGGAAATTCCGGGTCGTGCTCAAAGAAAAGGAGCCACTCTTCGTCTACGGCCTGGGCATAGATTCGCTTCCGAACTTCCAGAGTCGTTAAGGGAAAAAGGTCATAGCCCATGATCCAGGGTAGGGAGATGTGGGCCGAGGTGGGGCACAGATCGGCTATGTAAAACAGGATTTTACCTTCTGAGGAGATTTTCACCGACTGGTGACCCGCCGTATGACCGGGGGTTGAAACCAGAGCAACGCCGGGCACGATCTCCTGGTCTTCATCCATAATCTGGAGCAATCCTCTCTCCTCCAAGGGTTTCCAGTTATGGGGAAAATAAGTCGCCACCGTTCGCTCGTTGGGGTGGTTGGCGTCCTCATATTCCTGACGAGAAACCAGGTAGGTGGCATTGGGGAAGTTGGGAACCTGTTCCTCTCCCTCGCTACGGGTGTTTCCTCCACAGTGATCAAAGTGGTAGTGGGTATTGATCACGAAATCGACTTTCTCAGGGGGAACATCAACTTTCTGCAATTCCCGAAGGATGTCCGTTTCGTGCTCGATCCGATAAACCTCAAGCTCCTTCTCGCTATATTTAAATCCGCAACCGGTATCGATGAGGAGGTTCTTCTCAGCCGTCTGAATAAGCAGGCAGTTCAAACCCAGACGAATTCGATTCTTCTCATCGGGAGAGGTCTTTTTCTCCCAGAGCACCTTGGGAACCACACCAAACATCGCACCTCCATCCAACCACACACTTCCATCCGAGATGAGATGCAACTCAAACTGTCCCCATTTCACGACAACCCCTCGGGTGCAGGCTGAGAGAGCTCAATCAAGACACCTCCCGTGGAGTCGGGGTGAACGAAAGCAATCAAAGAACCCTCGGCACCCTGCCTCGGTTTCTCGTCAATCAGCTTGATGCCTTTCTCTCTCAGAAAGGCCAGCTGCTCTTCCAGATTATCAACTTCAAGAGTCATGTGGTGAAGCCCTGGGCCACGTTTGTCCATAAAACGCTTGATCAGAGAGTCCTCTTGAGTCGCCTCGATCAATTCGATCGCCGAATCGCCCACTTCCAGAATGGCCACCTTCACCTTTTGATCTTCGACCACCTCGACCCTATTCAACTCGAGACCCAGACAATTGTAAAACTCACTTGCGGCGGCTATGGATTGGGTGGCGATTCCCACGTGGGCTATTCTTTTAATCATCCGTTTCCTCCTGGTGATGCAGATGCTTCAGCAAACGATCCATGATGGTATAAGGATCCAATTCCCGAGTCATCATTTTTTCTGCATACCGGTCCAGTTCTTCCTCTGGGATGCGCTCCAGAAGATCACGGGTCAGATGATCTCGCAGCTTCTCCACCAGCCGTTCCCGAAACCAAGGGACTTCCCTTCGTTTCCTACTTTGGGGCTCACTGAGCAGGGCGCGGTACATATCGATCTCTTCGACCAGCTCCAGGATGCCCTCACCTCGAGTGGCGACGGTTTTGACAATGGGCGGTTCCCAGCCATCCTCTCGAGAAGAGAGAGACAGCAGAGCCTTCAACTCCCGCTCGGTTCTGGCGACCCCATCTCGGTCCGCCTTGTTGATGACGAAAATATCTCCAATCTCCATAACGCCGGCCTTCATGGTCTGGATATCATCCCCCATCCCGGGTACCAGAACGACCAAGGTCATGTGGGCGGTCTTCACGATATCGACCTCATCCTGACCCACCCCCACAGTTTCCACGATCAGTGTTCCATAGCCGGCTGCATCCAGTACCATCAACGCCTCATCCACGGCCGCTGAAAGTCCCCCCATCTTTCCGCGTGTGGCCATGCTCCGGATAAACACTCGGGGATCGGTAAAAAGCGACTGCATGCGGATGCGATCGCCCAGGATCGCACCTCCGGAAAAGGGGGAAGTCGGATCGACCAGGACGATACCCACCTTCGGCTCCGAATCCTTGAAGTGATGAGCTAACTGGTCCACCAGGGTGCTCTTCCCCGAACCTGGACTCCCGGTGACACCGATCACGAAGGCCTGGCCGGTGCGGGGAAATAAGCTCCTGAGGAGTTCGGTGACCTGGCCATCCCGCGAGTTCTCCACCTGAGTCAGGGTGCGGGCAATGGTACGGACGTCACCCTCAAGAATTTTTTCGATTTGCTCTGAGAGCTCTTCTTTGGGAATGATCTTCTCTTTGTCTACTCGCTGTCACCCTATTTGAGCACTTCCCTGGCGATAACCATACGCTGAATTTCGCTCGTCCCTTCTCCGATGGTGCCGAGCTTGGCATCACGCCAGTACTTCTCGGGCGGGTAGTCCTTGGTATACCCATAGCCTCCGTGGATCTGAATGGCTTGCTCCGCCGCCCATACGGCTACCTCGCTGGCATAAAGTTTTGCCATTGAAGAGTATTTGAACACGGATGTCTCCTGCTGCTGCTTCATCCAGGCTGCCTGATAGGTGAGCAAGCGGGCGGCCTCGATACGAGTCGCCATATCCGCCAATTTCCACTGAATGGCCTGGAAATTGGAAATGGGCTGCCCAAACTGCTGCCGCTCCTTCGAGTACTTGATACTGCAGTCCAAAGATCCCTGGGCGATGCCCAAAGACATGGCGGCAATGCTGATGCGCCCGCCATCAACAACCTTGAGGGCATCGATGAAACCCTCTCCTTCCTCTCCCAGCAAATTCTCGTCGGGCACACAACACTCTTCCAAGGCCAGGGAAGCCGTATCACTGGAACGACATCCCAACTTGTTCTCTTTCTTTCCGGGCGTGAGACCGGGCGTTCCCTTTTCCACAATAAAACTGGAGATCCCGTGCTTCCCCTTGCTCCCGTCGGTGACCGCCAGAATGACATAAGTATCGGCAAAACTCCCGTGAGTGCAAAAACTTTTGGCTCCATTAAGAACCCAACATCCATCTTTCCTGGTGGCTCGAGTTTGGGCACTGGAGGCATCGCTGCCCGATCCCGGTTCGGTCAGGGCCCAGGCCCCGAGCGACTTACCGTTGGCCAACGGGGTCAGGTACTTCTTCTTTTGCTCCTCGCTTCCCATGAGATTGATGTGATTGGCACACAGGGAGTTATGGGCGGCTACCGAGAGGGCGATGGAACCATCCACACGAGCCAGCTCTTCAACGACGACAACGTATTCGGGGTATCCCAGACCCGCTCCCCCATACTTGGGGTCGATGACCGCCCCCATCATGCCCAGTTCGCCCAGCTTTTTGAACACATCTAGGGGAAAGTGCTGCTTCTCATCCCACTCCAGGCTGTGGGGGGCAATTTCATTGAGAGCAAAGTCGCGAATCGTCTCTCGCAGAATCTCCTGCTCCGGAGTGTAGCTGAATTCCACAATTCAATTTTACATGAGTTGGTGGATTGGTGGGGGAGTCACTTCGTGACGTCGTGCTGTTGTGCTGTTGTCGTGTGACATCGTGCTGTCGTGCGGTCGTGCAGTTGTGCGGTCTTGTGGTCGTCACTTCGTGACCATCTGACAACTGCTTACGATGAAGAATATATAGCTGGCAATCTTTGCGAGGAGTTGGACAGAGAACTTATCAGCCTGGTTCAGATGCTCAATGGTTATATTCGATCCATGAAGAGACGGGAAGCCCACCACGTCCAAAGTTTAAGAAGATGAATTGTGCCAGCACGACTGCACGACAGCACCACAGCACGAGGTCACGAAGTGACCACTGCACGACAGCACGACTCTAACCAAGCGCAGCGATTAGAGTACGGCACACATAATCGACCTGCTCTTCGGTGAGATGAGGAAACATGGGAAGGGAGAGGATTGATTCGGCAACCGCTTCGGATGCAGGCAGGTCTCCCGGCTTATATCCCAAATGCTGGTAGGCTTTCTGGAGATGAAGGGAAATCGGATAGTGAAGCCCGACGCCGATTCCCTGCCTGGACAATTCTTCCCTCACTTGGTGCCTGTTGGGAACCCGAACGATAAAGAGATGATAGACATGCTTCCGCCCACCGGGCTCCACCGGCAAGACGATCCGATCGTCGTCCTGGAGCCGTTCCCGGTACCATTGGGCCGCCTGTCGTCGCTTTTCATTCCACTCATCCAACCTTTTTAATTTTAAACTCAGCACGGCACACTGCAGGGAATCCAGCCTCATGTTCCATCCGTCCGCTGAAACATGAACGTATTTTTCGCTTTGGCCGTGGTCTCGCCAGAGTCGCATGTCCTGGTCCCGATTCTGCTCGTCGGTGACGACGGCACCGCCTTCTCCCAGTGCTCCCAAGTTCTTTCCCGGGTAAAAACTGAAGGCGCCCACCTGTCCGAAAGTGCCCGTCCTCTTCTCTTCTCCGTCAAGATGGTAACTGGCACCATGAGCCTGAGCGGCGTCTTCGACCACTTTGAGGCCAAACCGGTCGGCCAGGGCTAAAAGAGGTTCCATATCTGAAGGGAGACCATAAAGATGGACGGGCAGGAGGGCAACCACGGGACGATCCGAGTTTTTGTTCACGACACTCCCATCTTTCTCGACTCGACATTCCCCTTCCAGAAATTCGGCCACCCGATCGGGCGACATCTGATAGGTCGCTTTGTCGATGTCCACAAAGACGGGATGGGCACCGACTGAAGTAATGGCCTCAACGGTTGCTATGAAGGTATGAGGAACCGTGATGACCTCTTCTCCCCTGCCCACACCCACGGCCATCAGTGCCAATTTCAGTGCGTCCGTTCCGCTCTTGCAGGCGACTGCATAGCGGGTCCCACAGTAAGCAGCAAAATCGCGCTCAAAAGTCTCGACGTGAGGCCCCCCCACGAAACAGGATTGGTCGATAATCTCCCTGATGACAGAGTCGATCTCATCGCGAATTTCTCGATGCTGCTCGGTCAGATCGACAAAAGGAACTTTCATGACTTCCCGGCCTTCCTGCCCCCCCTGCTCAATGTCTTGGCTAGGACGCATCCGAGAACTCGGCAGAGAGGCTATAGACCCCCCACGAAAGGACAAGGGTGGATTTGCCCATCCCCTCCCTCAGGTCGATCTTCATCCGTTCTACGGGAGGGTGTCCCTTCTCCAATGTAAAGGGAACGATGGCGACCGTGTCTTTTGGCCTGAAGCCTGCTTGAACGCCCTTGCAAATGACCAGCTCCCAGTTCTCACCCTCCAGGAAGTGGGCAAGCAGCATGTAGGAGCCTGCCGGGATCGTTTCATCTCCGAAGCGAAGATCGGTCTGCGTGTTCAGCGTGGTGTTGACATCTGCCCCCATTCGCCAGTAGCTACCCGGGGCAATGAGCGCGAGAACATCCCGCCCTCCGCTGCTGGGACTTCCATATCCCACGGTGACCCGACCTTCTCCCAGAGTGGCTGTATTCCGCGGATTAGCCGCCTGTGAGAAGACAGCGGCTGTACCCACCATGCAAAGAATCAGTGTTATGGCTACGATGCTTCTCTTTCTCAATGGGTCCTCCTAATTTCTCATTATCTCTCATTGAGATGGGTTGGCTGGGATTATGGTGAAAATATAAGTCAAAAATCAAAGGAATGGGTGAACTTCACGATGAGTTGGCGGTCAAGATCGGTCGTCGCCTGGCTGCGATCCCGGAATTCATTGAAGACAATAAACAGATCGTCGCCGGGTCGATAAATATAGTTCAGGCGGAAATTCACGCCCACCACATCACTGCTGCTGTTGTATTGGAGGACGGTGCTGGTTAACCATTTGCGGCTGAATGCAAAATTGAAGGTATTGTTCAGCAGATGGAACGTGCTCGGCTCTCCCCCGGCCAGTTCAATACGGTTGATTGCATAGTTCACCTGAAAAGAGAAACGGCTGCTAAACTTCACCAGCGGAGCCAGAACCCACTCGTGCCGCTTGCCGCCCTCTCCATAATAATCCCATTCATACCGGTATTTGAGATTCCCGCTAATCTTGCGGGCGGGATTGAGACGATACTCCGTGTTGACGTGCCACCAGGTGTAGGTCCCGGGAGGCACCACCAGTCCGCCGGGAAGATTCAGGGGCGCATCGAGAACTTCCACCCCGCGGTGCGGATTGACGGCAAATGAACTTCCGTCCTGAAACTGAATCGAGTTGTCGAAGTGATAGATTTCAGTGACGAGCTCATTGTCCACCACCGACCGGAAGTGCTCGAGACGGGCTCCGAAGCTGAGTTGCCGGATGCTGTCACTGCTGGGGCGAGGCGAGATGGCGAAACGAGGACCATAGCTTCGGACGGCTTCTCTCTTGATGAAGCCTAAATCGGTCTGAAAATTTTCCCCGATCTCAAAATAGGTAAAACCCGCTTGAAGTAAATCATCGCTCCATATAGTTTCTACGGCGCCCAGCCACTGCCGATCGCTAACACCGTCGGTAAAGGACCTCGCCAGCAGTCCGACAACTTTCAGGTGCTCGAAAAAAATCAGATTCTGATCCACTCCGACAACACGATTGAAATACCCACCCTCTGACTGCCTGTTGGTGAAGAAAAATCCCATTGCAGAGCGCGACAAAATGTCCCGCTTCAAGCGGAAGACGGCAAAATTGTCGGCGGGCTGACCCTGGAACTCATCGGTGCGGGCCCCCAGCGCTCCCAGGGTGAATTTTTTTCCCACCTTACCCGTCAACCGCGCACCCGCCAAAATAGGGATGACCTGCCGATCCTCGGAAAGGCCGATCCGGCGGCTGTGGAACAGCGTGATGTCCGGTGCTCTGCCGGTGTTAATTCCGATTCCAAAGATGCCGGCGCCCTCCAGGAAAAACTCTCTCTTCTCAGGAAAAAAGACCGGAAACCGATCGAAGTTGATCACCTGATTGTCGACTTCCGTTTGAGCAAAATCCGTGTTGACGGTGAGATCCAGTGTCAACCCTGAGGTGAGGGAATATTTGAGGTCTTCCAGACCCACGTCTCCCAGAAAATTGGTGTTTCGCTCCTGGGCTCCCTGGGTGATCATCCGGGCATTCAGGTAAGGCTTGATCCGGAGTCGCAATCCCGATACCACCGCCTCGAGTCCCAGTAGATGACCTGCCTGAGAAATCTGTTGGAAGCTAAAATTTCGGCTATAGTTATTCCAATAACTAAACTCGTTCTTACGGCGAATGACGCGCTCAAAGTCGATTCCGAAGCTTTCACTGGAGGAGGAAAAACGGATGGTCTGCAGCGGGATTTTGATCTCAGCCGTCCAACCCTCTTCATTCATCTGTGTCTCAACTTCCCATTTCTCATCCCAGTCGGCGTTAACGTCCCTGCCCTCATCGGTGATCAACGCATCATATTGGGTCCCTCTGGGATTGATCCGGAACAGGAAAGCATTTCGGTGGTCGT
>JACZQQ010000291.1 GCA_022545645.1 Acidobacteriota bacterium
CATAAGAAGCAGACAGACTGGTGGTATGTGAGCACCGGAGTTCTAAAGATCGTTCTGTACGATAAGCGACCGGAATCGGCCACCTACCGCCAAAGTTTGGAAGTGATGCTCGGGGACGGTTACGAGCCGAGTATTCTCAAGATCCCCCCGGGTGTGGCTCATGGATGCAAGTGCCTGAGCGGCCCAGCCAATCTTTTCTACATCACTTCTCATACTTACGATCCGGAGGACGAAGGTCGTATTCCCCACGATGATCCGGAAATCGGATATGACTGGCTCGCGGGACCTCCGATTATGTAGGTCCAACTTCCAATCAGGCCGTGTCGAAAACCGGTTCCCTTGTTGAGGAAAATCAGCTATGGCATCGAGCGACAGACGTTTTCGACAGATCTTACGGGATTATGAGCCACTTGCTTTTGAGGCTCTCGGTTCCCAAGCAGAGGGTTATCGTCTGCCCCTCCATCATGCTTTGAAGAACCGTACTCGATTCCAGCTGGTTCTTGGGACCGCCCTGAGCTATTCCCCAACTGGTCCCGTCACTGCAGTCGATCTCGGAACTTATCCGGGCAGCCTTCTGCGACTCCTCCGCCGGTTCTGTCCTCCTGAGAGATGCCACTTAATCGGAGTGGGCTTGATGATCTCCGAAGAGTTTTCTCGAGCGATGAAAGATGATTGCGATGCTGAGATCTACAGAGTCAACTTGGATCCTAGAAATGAACAAATTAGGCAAAAGGGCTATCCAACCCGAATACCTCTGGAGGATGGAAAGGTCGATCTCGCGTTTGCCCTTGAGGTGGTAGAACATTTGGTCTCGCCTTCTCATCTCTTGGCCGAAGCTTTTCGGATCCTTGCGCCCAAGGGTCACCTCTTAATAACGACACCAAATGTCTCGCGGATTGGCAGCGTTTTTAAGCTCTTGATCGGTCGATCGAACTTTGACCGGCTTATACCGGTTGATTATGACTGCCCCGATGACGAGTGGCGACCACACTTCCGTGAGTACACCCTGGCTGAAATACAACACCTGCTGGAAGGAGTAGGCTTTGAAGTAGTGGAGTCGTGCCATTTTCTAGGCCACGATACCCGCTACGGCTTCAAATCATGTACTCAGCGTATAGTCGATTTCTTGAAGCTGCCTTTCTATGCCATTCCTCATTTACGGACTAATCTCCTGTTAGTAGGGCGAAAACCAGGCGGGGACTCTTCTTAGTCCTGCTGACCCGGAAATCGGGTATCCTTGTCTAGAGGGACCTGACAGCAAAGAAGCTGCTGGTAACTCCTGCAGCTTGACTTTTGGGTGCACCAACAAAACCTTTCTTCACAGAACAGACTCATTGGATTCATGAGCATCTCTCTTAAGCGCAGTCTCATCCTTTCTCTTTTCTTCCCGTTCCTGTGTTGCTTTCAAGGGAAAGCTTCCACCGAGCTGAAGCAGTACTCCGCAGCCATCCATGTCCATTCCACATTTAGCAACGGCGAGCATGAGGTCCTGGAGTTGGCACGTTTCGCTAAGGAACGGAACATTGACGTGCTGGTTCTTACCGATTCCTTCCTGACCAGCGTGACCTATGGGATTTGGCCGTTTGATCGAATCGGCATTAGAGGGATCAACAAGAGAGTTCGTCTGGGTGTTCGCGACTATGGTGTTGGGCGTTACTTTGAGGCCGTACGAGAGGCACAAAGGCAGTTTCCTGATCTGGTCATTCTTCCGGGAGTGGAGGTGACTCCCCATTACTATTGGACAGGATTGCCCTGGACCGGGCTAAAACTCTACGCTTTTGACCACCATTTCATTGTTCTGGGACTCACGGAGCAGCAGATCGAGAATCTGCCCGTCATCGGAAATGAGACCTGGGACAACACGGAGAAGCGCTGGACCTTGATTCTGGTTCCCCTGGCCCTATTCCTTGGCGGAATTCTCTTGCTGTACTTGGGAAGCCAGGAAAAGATTCAGGTAGGAAAGGACACCGCTGTGCGCACGCGGCGTCCCTGGGCGCTGGGAATTGCCATTATGCTATTTGCCTTGCTTTTGGCCTGGAACAATTACCCCTTCGGGAAGTTTGGTGATCCCTACTCGGGTCGGTCCGATACTGTTCCTGCTCAGGGTGTGATCGATTATGTGCGTAACCAGGATGGGATCCTTTACTGGAGCTACCCGGAAGCGGTTTATCCCGATGTCCTCATGGGAGGAGGCACCATGGTGAGCGAGCCTCACTCCGAAGATCTTCTCCTCACCGATGGTTACCATGGCTTTGAAGGGATCTATGGCAACCGGATCACGGCAACTCGGCCGGGTAAAGTATGGGATATGATTTTGATGCGATACATCGAGGGTTGGCGCATGACCGCTCCCCGTGTGACCACCGGAATCGATTTTCATTACTTCAAGGATCCGGGAGGAAGCTGGTACGACCTGAATGGAGGGCAAACCATCCTTCTGATGGCGGAGAAGTCGGAAGCAGCGGTTCTCGAGGCTCTTCGCAAGGGAAGCGGTTACGCTACCTTTCAGGAGCCGGCTGAAGGACTACGCTTGTACGATTTCAGCGTGGAAACCCTTGATGGAGCCAAGGCCCTTCAAGGCGGTGAAGTGGAGGGTCAATCCCCGGTTCAAGTACACATTCATTTGGATTGGGTCCAGGATCCTCCTGCCAACAATAAACCCTTTCAGCTTGAATTGGTCCGAAACGGAGAGGTCGTCCTGAAGGTGAAGCAGTTTCTTCCCATCGAGTTCACGACCACGGAAGAGCTTTCATCGGGACCGCACTACTTTAGGATGAGAGCTGCCTGGCCTCGTAAGATTTACGATGTGTTGTCGAATCCCATCTTTGTGAATGTCCCCTAGCCCGGGTTATGCATAGGTTCTCGTCACGAAGCGGGGTAGGGGCGAGCCGGTGGCTTGCCACGAGTGGCTCGCCACGAGTGGCTCGCCCGAACAGTTAGGATGGCAAAACCGAAGCCACACGGGTAAAGATGTGCCACTCATGCGGTTCGGGTCAGCCACCGGCTGACCCCTACGAGATCGATGATTGATTGAATTTCGATTTGAGCATCGTCAGTCCCACCTGGAATGGTCT
>JACZQQ010000292.1 GCA_022545645.1 Acidobacteriota bacterium
AGTCTTGCGGAAGTTTTCGAGACTACCAAGAGGCAAGGAGGCGACCTTGTTTGTGACAGTACTTCGGTCATCGTTGGTGATGTTTCTGGGGCGAAAATCATCAACTGTGCTTCTGCCAACTGATCAGGCGTCCCTGGCCTAGGGCCTTCGGAGCTGCGTTTCTGACGAAACTGGTAGCGGTCAGGTTGGGGAAAGTTGCGTTTCTGCCTCAGTCGGCAAGAATCTCAGGAATGTAGGAGGCACCTCAGGTGCCGAACAGCCACAAACCAGCGCCGGATTTTCGGATTCGGCACCTGAGGTGCCTCCCATATTCCTGAGGTCTTTGCCATCCTGACTGTTGGGACTAGAGGATGCAACATAGAGTAAACCTCACTGGGGAAACAACAATCACCCCAGCTGGACTTCCTCCAGGTACTCCGGAATCACGATCTTGGAACTGATCACCTTTTCCAGTTTGCCTTTCAGGCTTTCCTGGGCCTCCAGTTCTCCATGAATCAGAAAAATCCGCGAGGGAGGATGTTTCAGACGACTCACCCACTCCAGAATCTCCTCGGAATCGGCATGGGCGGACAAGCCATGAAGCGACTCAATCCGAGCCTTTACCGCTATCCGCTTTCCATGGATTTTGACCTCTTTTTTTCCTTCAGAAAGGAGTCGACCCAACGAACCCTGCGGCTGGTAACCCACGAACAGCACGGTGTTGCGGGAATCGGAAAGGCGACTCTTGAGGTGATGGAGGATGCGACCTCCGGCCAGATTTCCGCTGGCCGAGATAATGACACAGGGGTCCTTAAACTGGTTTAAGGCCTTGGATTCTTCCGTCGTCTTCACCATGCGAACGCTGCCCGTCTCCAGAACACAAGCCTCGGCCGTGAGACTCTTCATTTCAAAGTCGTGCTCATCCAAATGATCGCAGTAGACGGAAACCGCACGGACCGCCATCGGGCTATCCAAAAAAATCGGCAAGACCGGTATTCTCCCTGCCTCCTCCAGTTGACGAAGATAATAGAGAACATTCTGGCTTCTTCCTACGGCAAAGGCGGGAATAATCAGACTTCCCCCACTTTGAACCACTTGCTGAATCAGAGTCTGAAAATAAGACAGGATATCGTGCTTCTCATGAACCCGATCGCCGTAAGTGGACTCGAGAAGCAAGTAATCTGCTCGATCGATGGTCTCCGGATCCTTGATCACCGGTTGATGGGATCTGCCCAGATCGCCCGTCGAGCACAAAAGGGTCTCGGCTCCTTTTCCCTTATAGCTCAATCGAATCATGGCCGAACCCAGAATGTGACCGGCGTGCAGATACTCGAAGCTCAAGTTGTCCGACAGCCGGCTCAGCTGATGATAGGGCACCGTTTTCAAGTGCTTGAGAACCTCTCGTGCCTCGGCCTCCGTGTACAAAGGCAGGGCGGGATGGTGACGAGAGTACTTCTTCTTATTGGCAAAGGCGGCATCCCGCTCCTGCAGATAACCGGAATCCGGCAACAGAAGCGAGAGCAGATCAGCGGTTGCAGAAGTACAGTAGACCGGTCCCCCGAATCCTTCCTTGATCAAACGGGGGAGATACCCCGAATGGTCAATATGGGCATGGGTGAGAATGACTCCATCCAGATCTTCAGGAGGAGTAGGAAAAGGCTCCCAGTTTCGCTCTTTTAAAGCCCTCCCTCCTTGAAAAAGCCCGCAGTCGATCAACAGACGTTTCCCGTCGACGTGCAGAAGAAAGCGGGATCCGGTTACTGTCTGAGCCGCACCTAGGAATTGCAGGGTGAACATACTGGGGGATTATTGCGACAATATCCCGCTGGGAGGGTCAGTTTGACAGCAGGAATTGAGGAATGACAGTATACCTCCTGGGCCATACCTATAGAGAGTTACTATAAAAATAGAGAGTTACTATAAATTAGGAGACCAGCCGTGAGCAAGCCAAGAGCACTTGAAATAATTTATTGCGACGATTGACAGTACACCCCACGAGCCGCCTGGATGGCGCTAGAATTGCTCAATCACTATCGTAGAGACCTCTCCGAGCTGAAGCTCATTCCCGCCGGCGGAGGCGCCTTTGAAGTCAGTGTCAACGGAAAACTTGTTTTTTCTAAGTTGAGTGAGGGTCGATTTCCGGACCTGAAGGAACTCAAACAACTTATTGGGTAGAGGTAAAAGGAGAGGCTGCTGCTACTGCTCCTGCAGATTGAATTGCAGCCGCTTACGAATGGCGTTGGAATCGACATCGGCCAATCTGCACCAGTAGGGAAAGCCATCATCATCGCTGCTGATCCATTCAATGGCCTTCCGTTTGAGCAGACGGTAGTCTTCCCGGGAGGTCTCCTTGACGCTGTACAGATCAAGCACGGCTTCGTGCCAGGCTTGACGCAAAATGGCAACCGCCAAGTTTTTCTCGGACCGGAAATCTAACTGATTGCTGGCCCGATTGGTTCTGGGGGATAATCTCCTCAAACGCACGGGCGATATCATAGCACAGATTGGTACCCCTTCTGACAAAAAAATGGGCCCCTGCCTCATTGGGGGGGGATGCCGGTGGAATCTCGATTGTGAGATACTTGTTTCAGACTACTATGGCGTAACAACTATGGTTCAGGACAAGAAGTTCCGCTACATCATCGATCAGGAGACTGAACTTCGGTTATTGGAAGAGGAACACACAGAAACACTCTTTGCTCTGACCGACGAAAACCGGAAATATCTTCAGCAATGGCTCTCCTGGGTCAACGGTATCGAATCGTCTTCCGATATCGGCAGGTATATCCGCTCTGCCTCCAGGCAATTTGAAGAGGACAAGGGTTTTCAGGCAGGCATCTGGTTTCGAGGCAACCTGGCAGGAATTATCGGTTACCAGAACCTGGACTGGGTGAACCAATCAACCACCGTCGGCTATTGGGTGGGAGCCTCCTTCCAAGGCAACGGGTTGGCCACCAAAGCCTGCAGCGCCCTGGTGGACTGGGCCTTTCGAGAGTGGCGATTGAACCGCGTGGAAGTCCGCTGTGCTACGGAGAACTATCGCAGTCGTGCCGTCCCGGAAAGGCTGGGGTTCAGCCAAGAGGG
>JACZQQ010000076.1 GCA_022545645.1 Acidobacteriota bacterium
AGTCAGCCCCAGGGGCAGCAAAGCGCAGGAGCTGTGAAAACGGTGGTCAGAAACACACGCAAAGTCGGTCGCAATGAACCCTGTCCCTGCGGATCGGGTAAGAAATACAAGAAATGCTGTGGAAGGTGAAAAAACTGACAGCTGACAGCTGACAACTGACAAAAGAGATGGTCAGTATCAGCTGTAGGAAAGCTGTCTTCTGTCTGTTGTCTTCTGTCTATTGTCTGTTGTCAGCTGTCAGATTTTCACCACATCGCAGGCATCGATTTCGCAGGCCACCGCCTGCTGGATCAGATCAATGGACAGAATGAATCGGTAGATACCCTTTTTCTCGGTGAGGATTCCCTGTAGTCCTCTGAGCGGACCCTGAACGATTTCCACCCGATCCCCTTCCACAATATAGGGATAGGGATCGTAGGGTAGAGTACTGAAGACCAGCTTTTTGACGTCCTGGACCTGTGTTTCAGGGATCAAGGCGGGCTCACCATTGAAGCCGACGATGCGAACGATCGAGGGAATCTTCAGAATGTCCAGTCGCCGCTTCTGTATCGGAGCGTGAATGAAAAGATAACCCGGGAACAAGGGGAACTGGACCTTTTTATAGCGGTCTTTCCACTTCGAGAGTACCTCACGCAGTGGCAGAAAGCACTCGATATCCTTTTGCCATAGCTGTTCCGCCACCACCTTCTCATGTCTGGATTTAGTGGTTACTGCGTACCAATGGGTGTCAGAATCGGCCATACAACATCCTTGTGAGAACCTTTAGAAGAGGTTGTCAGTGTCGCTTTCTCCTCCACTTGAGGCCAGGGAACTCTCAATGGATTCAGGATCCTCTCCCGCTTCAAGCCTGTCCACAACCTCATTGAATTCCGGACCCAGGTCTTCGCCCATTTCCGTTCCCATCTTCTTCATCATCCGAGCCATCGATTTGGGGTCGTTTTCATCGAGGTCGCCCCATCCCGAGGGATCCGCCATACGTTCCAGGCGGCTCTCTTCTGAGCGCGGCATGGAGACTCTTGAGATGAGTTGCTCGAGATCGTCGCTCCCACACCTGCACCGGGTTCCATCGGCGTCAGAAATCCTCCAGAAGAACCGGGAAAAGCGCCGTCCGCATTCCCCGCACAAATACTCGTAGACGGGCATATACTAGGAATTATAAGCCGTTTGACGCGCTTCTGGCAATTTTGTCACAATCGGATTCCGGATGTCTCATCGAGGAAAAGTTCTCATCAGAGTCGGCATCACTCTCGGATTGCTGGCGTTCCTGGCCTATCAGATGGATTTGAGTAAACTGTGGTTTATTCTTGTCTCGGCAAGTCCCCTGCTGGTCCTTTTGGGAACCCTGATCCATCTACTTAGCGTCTTGCTGTCGGTCGTTCGATGGAGGACGATTCTGGTGAACTTTGATATCCACATCGATTATTCACCCCTGGCCAAGATTACCTTCATCGGGTTTTTCTTTAATATGTTTTTACCCTCCGGGATTGGTGGAGATTTCTTCCGTGCCTACTATCTCTCCAAGCGAAAAGATCGCGGGATGTCGACCACCCTGACCACCACCATTTTGGAGCGCAGTGGGGGCCTTTGCGCTCTGCTGGTCATCGGAACTCTGTTCGCTGCCTTTGGGGACATCCGAGTGGAAGGGGTACCTCTGTTGTATGTGTTTCTGGTTCTCATTACCCTCTATCTGCTGGGGAATCTTGTGCTCTTTCATGGCTGGATCCACCGCAAGATCAGCTCGCTTCTCAAGAAGAAAAACCTGGAGCGGGTAGAAGCAAAAATGGAGCTGGTTTACAGCGGGTTGAACGCGCTTCGTGGCAACAGGCGTTCCATCGTGCTGGCCCTTCTCCTGTCCCTGCTCATTCAGTTTCTCACCGTGGTGATGGTCTGGGTCGCGGCACTGGCCATTGACATCCACGCTCCTTTTAAAATATTTATGATTTTTGTTCCGCTGATTAACCTGAGCATCATGGTCCCTTTAACCATCAACGGCATCGGCCTGCGAGAAAGTCTGTTCTATCTCCTCTTTTCCCAGATCGGGCTTCCTGTGGAAACGGCCGTCAGCCTTTCACTGGTGACTTTCTTCCTCTATTTGCTGACTGCGATTCCGGGACTGATCCTCTACTCACTCTATAAGAAGGAGGAACACCTGGACGAGATGCGAGCCGCTGACCGAGGTCAGCGGAAATTCCAAATCCCAAATCCCAAATCCTAAACAAATTCAAAATCCAAAACCTGAAGCGCGCTTTGCGCGCAGAAAAAAGAAAATAAAAAAAGAATTCGTTTGGAATTTGGAATTTTGAATTTGGGATTTCCCCTGACCGCTGAAAGCGGTCAGGGGTGAATTTCGTAGACCAAAACGCGATTGTCCTGCTCGGCGGTGACGTAGGCGAACCGCCCATCGGGTGAGAGTTCGACATCGATAGGACGGTCCCCAACCTTAACAGTTGTGATCTTCTCAAAGTCGGGTGAGAAAAGAGACAGGGTCTTGTCTCCGCTTTCCACCACAAAGATGAACCCATCCTGATTCACGGCGATGGAAAACGGTTTGGAGCCGACCTTTTCACGCCGAACTTCCTTCAGATCAATCAAGTCCACCAGGGAAATATCATTGGTTCCACTGTTGGAGACGTACAAAGTATTGCCATCCGGTGAAAGAGCTAGAGCATCAGGTGCTTGTCCAACCGGTAACTTTGTGATGACTTTGCGAGTAGCGGTGTCGATGACGTAGAGATCGTTCGAGCCGCCACACACGACGTAAAGACGGTCCCCCAACTCCGAGACCACGGCAGCCAGGGGTCGTACACCTACCTCAACCTCTCCCAGGACACGATGAGTTGATGTGTCGATGAAGTCGACTCTGCCTATCCTTCCCCTTCCGTAGTTGGTTACAAAGGCCTGTCCACCTCTGGGTGAGATGGTGATATTACTGGGCGTGTCTCCCACCTTGATGTCGTCCGTGATCTCGTAGGTCTTGGCATCGATCACCTTGATCAAGCCTCCTGCCAGATTGGTGACGAAGATCTTGTCGGCGTCGGGGGTGATGGCGATACCCACGGGTTCATGTCCACCGTAAAATTTCTTTATGGTGCGAAGGCTGGCCGTATCGATCACCGAAATCTCATCGGATGCGAAGTTGGCGACGAAAAGAAGTCGGCCATCGGGGCTGATGGCAGCATAGGTGGGAGAGTCACCCACCTTGATTTTCTTGACCTGAGTGAGGCGCACCGCTGACAGGCTCGTCAGTCCTATCAGAATGAGTAAGACCACTCTCGTGAGCTGGTTCGTCTTCATGGTTGTTCCACGCTTGTACGGTAGCAATTTGACGGTCAATCTTCAACAGACCACAGACCACGGACCACAGACCAGAGCTATCTTTTTCTCAAGCGGCACGCCATAACCGTACTTTTCATGAGATGGGCAATGGTGAGTGGACCGACGCCGAAGGGGACTGGAGTCACGGCTTTGGCTACTCCCAAGGGATCGCGAGGATGGACATCTCCCACCAGCGTGTAACCCCTCTCTTCGATTCGGCCGATTCGCTTTGAGTTTTTTCCAAAAAGGCGAACACCTTCTTCCACGGATTCAACTCGATTGATCCCCACGTCGATAACGACGACGCCTTCTTTTAGGTAGTCTCGGGTGATGAGGGCGGGCTGTCCAACGGCGGCCACCAGGATATCGGCTCGGCGGCACACGGCAGGCAGGTCCCGGGTGCGAGAGTGACACAGGGTGACGGTTGCGTGCTGGTGAAGCAGCAAAAAGGCCATCGGTTTGCCCACGATGTTGCTGCGCCCCACCACCACCGCCTCCAAGCCCTTAAGTTCGATGCCCTCGCTTTTCAGCAGATACATGATCCCCAGGGGAGTACAGGGTGCAAGACCCACTTTTCCGGTGACCAGATTGCGGACATTCAAAGGATGGAATCCATCGACATCCTTGTCGGGCCTGACGGCCAGGAGAATTTGATCCTCATCGATGTGATCGGGCAAGGGAAGCTGAACCAGAATCGCGTCGATCTCATCGGCCTGGTTGAGTCGGTCGATAACCTGGAGCAGTTCCTCCGTCGTCGTTTCCCCGGGAAGCTCGATCGCTTCAGAATGCATGCCCAGTTCCTTACTGGTGCGGGCTTTCATGCGCACGTAGAGTTGAGAGCCCGGATCGTCACCCACCAGGACAGCCGCCAAACCGGGTACCAGATTCTTCTTGGAGAGCTCTTGAAGCTCTTCAGTAACCTCTGCTTTGATTTGCTCGGCGACCTTTCTACCATCGATGATTCTGGTTTCCATAGGAGGGGGGATGTTAGCAGGACAGTTGTCAGTTGTCAGCTCTTCAGGGGTACATCCGGTTGAGCATCCTGGGGAAGGCGATGGTTTCGCGGACATGATCAATGCCGCAAATCCAGGCCACGACGCGCTCCACGCCCATTCCGAAACCGGAGTGGGGCACGCTTCCATACTTGCGCAGGTCAAGATACCACTGGAAAGCTTCTCTGGGGAGATGGTGCTCTTCGATGCGCTCTGAGAGCAGATCGTAGTCATGGATTCGCTGACTGCCTCCGATGATTTCTCCATAGCCTTCCGGTGCCAGTATGTCCATGCACAAGGCCAGTTCCGGATTTTCCCCATCCGGTTGCATATAAAAGGCTTTGATCGTCGTCGGGTAGCGGTGAACGATCACCGGCCGGTCAAATTGACTGGAGATAATGGTCTCATCGGTCCCTCCGAAATCGGAGCCCCGGGGTGTCTGTGTGCCCTCCTTTTCGAGGATGTCGAAGGCTTTGTGGTAGCTGATGCGGGGAAAAGGAGACTGTACTTTCTCGAGAAGGGTGGTGTCGCGTTCCAGGACTTGCAGCTCCTCTGTCCTTTCGGTGAGCACTCGCTGAACGATCGAGCAGAGGTACTCCTCGGCCAGATCCATGATGTCGTCCAGGTCGGCAAAGGCCACCTCCGGTTCGATCATCCAGAACTCCATCAGGTGGCGGCGTGTTTTCGACTTTTCGGCCCGGAAAGTAGGACCGAAGCAGTAGGTCTTTCCCACCGACATGCAGGCTGCTTCGTTGTAAAGCTGGCCGCTCTGGGTCAGGTAGGCTTTATCCTCAAAGTAGTCGAGCCCAAAGAGGGTCGTTGTCCCTTCGCAAGCCGCCGGGGTGATGATGGGAGTGTCGACCAGAGTAAAACCGCGGTCATCCAGGAAGTCCCGGCAGGCTTTGATAATCTCGCTGCGGATTCGCAGGATTGAATGTTGGCGTGCGGAACGGAGCCACAGGTGTCGGTTGTCCATCAAAAAAGAAGTTCCATGCTCTTTCGGTGAAATGGGATAGGAGTCCGCCACCTGAATGACCTCCAGGTCGCGGACATCCATCTCGAAACCTCCCAGAGCACGTTCATCCTGTCGGATGGTACCGGTCACGACGAGAGAGGATTCCTGAGTCAGCGTATCGGTTGCTTGAAACACCTCAGGGGTGACGTTTTTTTGGAACACAACGGTCTGGATCACTCCCGTGCCGTCCCGAATCAGCAGGAAGCGGAGTTTTCCCTTGTCGGTTTTATTGTAAAGCCAACCTTTGAGTGTGACTTCTTTCTCCACATGTTCAGCGATATCCTGGATATAAACGTGAGCCATTGTGTTCCTATTGAGTCAGACTGCCCTCGACGATGCGTTGAAGATAAGGAAATTCAGGGACCGCTCGCAAGGAGAGGAGCACCCGCTGAAGCGAACCGGACACATATTGCTGATAGAGAGCATTGCCCCGCTCCGTGATTTGGAAGCCATAGGTTCCCAGGGCCTTGAGCAAGCGTTGAATGCACATTAAGTGAAACTGGCGTAGGAAATCCCCCACTTTGTGAGTCAGCGAGGCCCTGCTCAGATAGTAATCCCGGTATTCATCCACCTCCTGGGTATCCAATTCGATGGAGTCCTTCAGGAGGGACACCACATCATAGGAGAGCGGACCCAGGCGTGCATCCTGAAAATCGATGATGTACAGCTTACCGTCTTTCAGCATCAGGTTACGGACGTGATAGTCGCGGTGGCAGAGAAGACGAGGAAGGCCGGCCAGCTCAGTGGACAGTCGAGTGAACTCCTCCTTGAGGCTATCCTCCTGGGTCACTTTCAGCTCCCGATAGCCCTCCAGGAAATGACGGTTGAAGAAAAGAAGTTCCGAGTTTAACTTCTCTTCGTCGAAGGCCAAAACGGAGGCCTCGTATTCCGGATTCAATGCTTTTGTGCCTTTCTGCTGGATGGTGACAATGTGATCGATGGCCTGATGAAGGAGTTCCCTGCGTTCTTTTTCTGCCGCCGTGAGGAGCCGATCCTGGAGGGATTCGTTTCCCAGGTCTTCCTGAAGAACGATGCCCAGTTCTCCATCCAGGGCGATGATTTCCGGAACAGGAAGACCGATCTCGCGGAACAGATGGTAAACCTGTTGATAGGTGAAGGTATCGGGGTCAAAAGGCTCCGGGTAGGCGGTGAGAATAACAGCCTCTCCAGATTGGTTCTGGTATCGAAAATATTGGCGCTCTGAGGCGTCTCCTGCCAGTCGGTTGAGTTGGGAAGGGCTGGTTCCGGGACGAAACTCTCGCTCGATGAAATCCATCAGGCGCTGCTGCATCTCGGTCATAGCGGCCAAATAAGAGAGTCACCCACCCTTTGTGCGGCTTGAAGGGGTTCCGTTTTTTCCGGTAAGGGGGTGACTATGGCATTTTCCAGATGAGTTTCTGGTCCCAGGGTCACTCCATCTGTGACTATAACACCGCTGAGGGACGAATTTGGGCCGACTTTCACATCGTCCCAGAGGACTGAGTCCTTCACAACGCTGGACCCATCGATCTGGACGGAACGGGGTGCCACCACGCCCTGACACAGCGGGCTTGCCTCACCCTCGATCAGGTTGTCCAATCCTCTGTTTTGCAGGACCTCCAAGGATCTCATCAAGTAGCGTTGCGGTGTGCTGCATTCACACCAGTAGGCCTTACTGACAAAACCCTGCACCCGATAACCCTCCTGAATAAAGCGGGGGTAGAGATCATTGACAGTCTCGGAAGGACCTGCGGGGATGAAATCGAGGATCTTGGGATCGAGGATGTGAACTCCCGTAAAGACATGGGGTTGGTCGGAAGGGGTTCGGTTCTCTGCTGGACCGAACCCCGTGATGTTGTTCTGCTCGTCCAGGAAGACGGGATTATAGGAATATTCATCCGAGTCGGGAACCAGAACCAAGGTCACCAGGGATTCCGTTTCCTGGTGAAAGCCGATGGCCTGATCCAGCTCTTGCTCGAAATAGATCTTTCCGCTGCAGACCACGAAGGTGTCCCCGGCCAAAAAGTCACGAACCTTGCCGATGGCACCTGCTGTTCCCAACATTTCGGTCTCGTGGGAGAACAAGATTGAGGGTGTCTCTTGACCTTCGGTCCCCAGGTCCTGGACGGCAGCTTCAATGGAGTGAGGGAGATGATGGGAATTGATCATGATCTCCTGAAGACCGGCGCCTGCCAGGAGTTCCCACGCATAATGGATCAGAGGACGATTCAGGAAAGGAACGGCCGCCTTGGCACGAAAATCGGTCAGAGGGTGGAGCCGCGTTCCCAAACCCGCTGCCAGAATCATCCCTTTCATAGGTTCCAGCCTTCAAGTTCCAGGTTTCAGCTTTCAAGTTCCAAGTTCCAGGTTCCAAGTTTCGGATTTGGAATTTTGGATTTGGAATTTCCGCTGACTGCGGTCAGCGGTTAGTGCTCAGCTGTCAGGCGCTCTGTGCTCTGCGGTCTGTTGTTCCAGATACATCTCGACGTAATTTCTTCTGATGAACGAATCAGGGGTCCAGCCGAGTTGGGAAGCCAGAGCTTCAATGGTGCTCTCAGGTCCTTCGATTTCCACGAAGGTTCCAACCGGGGTTTCATCAAGGCAGATCTCGGCTTGATCCTGGTCCACAGAGAGTGTGTAAATTTCCCGGATTTTCGAGTACTCAAAGCAGATGTGCATCCCCAGGGCTTCAAGAACTTTGATCGTTGCCTGGGGGTCCTCGACGCTGGTCTCCAGTTCTTGCCGCTTTTTGAAACGAGGATCTTCCTGGATTTCTCCTTTGAAGGTCAGGGTGATCTCTTTTCCGAAAGTGCGGAGGCGAACCGCGCAACCGCATGTTTCCAGGTTCCTGTCGGTGAAATCAAAGAGAAGATTCTTCTCTTCTTTTCGGGGTGAGAGGCAACGAGCCCCAAGTTTCTTAAGGCGAGCGCGAATCGGGTCAAGCTCCTCTTGGGTGATGCGAATTTTGACTTCAGTTTCCAGTGCCATCTGTTATTCTCTGTTAATAGCTGTCAGCCGCTAATATAGCAAGTATTTTTGACGGATTTCCCGAAACTGTTGAAGCTTATCCTGCCAGGAATGCTCGATTTCCTCCAGGCTGGCCTCTGCTTCGATCTGCTTTCGAACCTCATCGGTGCCGCAAAGGATATCAAAGGGAAGCCTTTCGTATTCGTACTCGTAAGGGGGCTCTTTCCATTCAAACCGGTCTCCTCCCATTTCTCGATAAGTGATCAACAGGGCCAGCCCCGTCCGGAAGGGCCGAAAAGCCCGTCGATCCACAACGTGAATCTGGATCCCTCCGATCATCTGAGAAGACCATTTATGGAAGGTGGGGGTGAAAGATGTGGGGCGAAAGACAGCACCCGGGAGGTCCATCTGCCCCAATCGTTTTGCCATCTCAAAGGGTTGGATCCAGGGTGCACCGCTGATCTCAAAGGGTCGAGTCGTTCCCCTTCCTTCCGACACGTTGGTGCCCTCGAGCAGGCACATACCGGGATAGACGATTGCCGTATCCACAGAAGGCATATTGGGTGAGGGAAGCACCCAGGGCAGTTCGGTCTCGTCGAAGAACATCTCTCTTGCCCATCCGCGCATCGGGACCACATGAAGCTCGCATTGAATGCCAAACTCAGTGTTGTAATAAAGCGCCAATTCTCCCACCGTCATCCCATGTCGGATGGCCAGGGTATACAGTCCAACATAGGAGCTGAAATCGGGATCCAGGACGGTGCCTTCCACATCGATGCCGTTAATGGGATTGGGACGATCCAGAACGATAAAAGACTTCCCGAGCTGCTGGCAGGCCTTCATGGCCAGTGCCATAGTGGAGATGAAGGTGTAGTAGCGGGCTCCTGTATCCTGAAGATCAAAGACGACGACATCGACCTCAGACAGCATCTTCTCGGTCGGGCTCCGGGTCTCACTGTAGAGGCTGTAAACCGGAAGGCGGCTCACCGGGTCTTGGTAATCCTCCCATTCAATCATGTTGTCCTGGGTTTCCCCCCGGATGCCGTGTTGAGGGCCCATGACCGTGGTCAGTTCGATTTCAGGGTGATTGAAGAAGAGATCCAGCGTGTGGGTCCACTTCGAATCGATCGAGCTGGGGTGGACGATGACACCTACCCGTTTGCCCCGGATGAGGTCGAGCTGATCTTGAAGGAACACTTCCAGGCCTGGTTGAACAAGAGTCATTGTGGATGTTCCGGACGCATTATTATATGCGCCGTAGAGACCCAGGGACAGAAGATGAGACGAATTCCCGTAAACCTGTCCCAACCTGAAAATCCTAACCCTAGGCTTGGTACAGTTTCCCGGGGCAGGTCATAACTTAGAAGGTGGACTCGTTCGTGGGGGCAGGTCAATATGGCCTATCGTCTCGGACTGATCTCAAGCCGAAAGGTCTTGTGGTTGGACGAGCGCGGCTTGATCTTGAAAAATGGAGCCAAGATTTTCATTCCCTGGACGGCAGTCTTAAGAGTCAGCGGTGGGGAACCCTAACCACAGAAGGGCTAAAAATTGACTCAACCGTTGGAAGATCGATTTTTGTGCCAAAAGGGGTGAATCGATTTTCTGATCTGGCCTTCCAGATCAGTCAATATGTCCCTGCGGAGAAATTTCAGGCCAACCTTTTGTTCCCGATATCTTGCAGAAATAAAGTAAACAATGTTTTATGAAATATCAAGTTAAAGATAAGTAATAAAATAGGTTATCTTATTGGAATCCAGGTGATCACTTAATATATTATTGTATCAATATAACAAATCAGATTAATTCAAAATTTCACTTGTGATAAAGGAGCACCTGTTTACAAAACAGCATTAGGAAAGATAGGAATTGCGATTTGTTATGACCGCCATTTTCCTGAAATATATGAGGGCACTTGGTTTGAACAAAGCTGAGCTTGTTCTCATACCTCAGGCAGGTATTATTGATGAGTGGCCGGATGGTCTATTTGAAGCTGAGGTGCGAGTCGCTTCATTTCAAAATGGTTATTTTACTGCATTGGTTAATCGTGTGGGTGAAGAGGAGAAGTTGGAATTTTCAGGCGAATCGTTTGTCTCATCTCCAGACGGCCGAATCATCGCAAGATCACCAAAGGGTGAAGATTTTATACTCATCACTGATATTGATCTGAAATCAGTCGAATCATCTTACGCGAGACGATTATTTTTTAAAGACAGACGACCAGAAGTGTACAGCGAGATTTTGAAAATATAACTGGTAATTTAGCAATCAAATAAAGATTAATGCAAGGTACGGTCACCTATCGGAAGAAATTGGAGTGAAGTTTCATATCAATTTAAATTTCGGATATCCGAACCACGAAAATGAATTCTCTCCTTAAGGTATTATCTCTGGTTTTTCGCGGTCTTTCTTACTCTTTTTTTTCTCATCGGCAATTCTACAGGCTTCCATGAGGAATGGGAGTACATTTTCTGTAATTGCTTTATTA
>JACZQQ010000293.1 GCA_022545645.1 Acidobacteriota bacterium
GAAAGGGAGAAGAGAATGAAATCGCAAACGATAGCCGGGTTTCTTTTCAGCTTGCTCTGCTTGCCCACCCTGCTTCTGGCTGCCTCCACGGGTCTGGAAGAGATGGTCGGGGAGATCGATATACCGTATCAGAAATTTGTGCTCGACAATGGACTGACTCTGATTGTTCACGAGGATCACAAGGTGCCCATCGTGGCCGTCAATGTCTGGTATCACGTCGGCTCCAAGAACGAGAATCCGGGCAGAAGCGGCTTTGCCCACCTGTTTGAACATCTCATGTTCAACGGAAGTGAACACTTCGACAATGATTACTTTGAGGCATTGGAACGGGTGGGAGCCACCGACCTGAACGGAACCACCAGCAACGACCGCACCAATTATTTCCAGAATGTTCCGACCTCGGCGCTGGATCTTGTCCTGTGGATGGAATCGGATCGCATGGGACATATGCTGGGGGCCATCACCGAGGAGAAGCTGGAGGAGCAAAGGGGGGTGGTTCAAAACGAAAAACGTCAGGGTGAGAACCGGCCCTACGGCATGGCCCGCCAATTGATTGCCAAAAACACCTATCCTGCTGGCCATCCTTATTCGTGGACCGTGATTGGTTCCATGGAGGATCTCAATTCAGCCCGAATGGAAGATGTCCATGAGTGGTTCCGAAGCTACTACGGTGCCGCCAATGCGGTGATCGCGATTGCCGGGGACATTGACGTGCAAACCGTCCATCAAAAGGTCCAAGAGTACTTTGGGAATATCCCTTCCGGTCCGCCGGTGGCCCGCCAAAAGGTCTGGGTGGCCAAGATGACCGGGAGGAAGCGCCAAATCATGCAGGATCATGTTCCCCAGGCTCGTATTTACAAGGTCTGGAACGTTCCCGAGTGGGGTACGGCTGATGCCGATTATTTGCGCTTGGCCGGAAATGTTCTGGCTTCGGGGAAAACTTCACGACTCTACAAGCGGTTGGTTTACGACGACCAGATTGCAACGCAGGTGTCCGTCTCCGTGAATCCCCGGGAGATTGGCAGCCAGGTCCGGATCCAGGCCACGGCCCGCCGCGGGGAAGAGCTGGCCACGCTGGAGACGGCTATTGACGAAGAGTTGAAGAGATTTTTCCAAGAGGGAGCAACCGAGAGGGAGCTATCGAGAGTCAAGAACCAGTTTGTGTCCCGCTTCATCCGAGGCATCGAGCGAGTGGGAGGCTTTGGCGGAAAGTCAGATATTTTAGCCAGAAATGAGGTCTATGGCGGCCGTCCCGATTACTACAAGACGACCTTGCAACGGGTCCTCAGTGCTCAACCCGATGATTTGACCCGGGCAGCTCAACAGTGGCTTTCTGATGGGGTCTACATACTTGAGGTTCATCCCTTCCCCGATTTCAAAACAACGGGAAGAGATGTGGACCGCTCCCAGCTTCCTGAGCCTGGAAGTCCTCCCCAAATCGACTTTCCCGAGATCAGCAGAACCACGCTTCCCAATGGGCTCAAGGTCCTTCTGTCCCGACGCAGTTCCGTTCCATTGCTCCACCTGAACCTGTTGGTGGATGCGGGTTATGCTGCCGATCAGCACGCAGTCCCGGGTGTGGCCAGCCTGGCTATGGACATGCTGGATGAGGGAACCTCAACCCGTTCTGCACTGGAGATCAGCGAAGAAATGGACCATTTGGGTGCACGCCTGAGAACCGACTCCGATCTGGATCTCTCCTCGGTCTCTCTTTCCGTACTCAAGTCCAATTTGGACTCCGCACTTGAGATCTATGCCGACGTGATTCTCAATCCAGCCTTTACGGAGCAGGAATTCAAGCGACTTCAAAGGCAGCGGTTGGCCCAGATCCAGCGTGAGAAGAACAATCCGAGGGACATGGTCCTTCGGGTCTTCCCGCCTCTGCTCTATGGAAGGGATCACCCTTACGGCAATTCCTTTACCGGTTCCGGGACAGAAGAAACGGTGGCCAGCCTGACCAATGACGACTTGATTCGTTTCTACAAGACCTGGTTTAAACCCAACAACGCCACCCTGGTGGTTGTCGGCGACACCACCCTGCCGGAGATCGTTTCCGCGCTTTCGAAGCATTTTCAGGGTTGGGAAGCGGGGCCTGTCCCGGCCAAGAATATTCCTCACGTGGAGCAGCGTTCCCAATCTGCTGTCTACCTGGTGCACAGACCGGGTGCTGTACAATCGATGATCTTTGCCGTCCAGGTTGCCCCTCCGGCCAACAATCCGGATGAAATTGCCATTGAAACGATGAACCATATTCTTGGGGGCACCTTTACCTCACGCATCAATATGAACCTGCGCGAAGATAAGGGCTGGTCCTATGGGGCTCGTACAAGCCTCCTTGACGCCCGTGGCCAAAGGCCTTTCATGGTCCGTGCGCCGGTTCAGACCGACCGAACTGCAGAGTCGATGGTGGAGATTGTGAAGGAGCTGCGGGGGATTATTGGTGAGCGACCTCCCACAGAAGAGGAGTTCGTAAAGATCCGGGAAAACCGTATTCTCAGGCTTCCGGGCTCCTGGGAAACCGTTTCCGAGGTGGGCGATTCCATTGAGGACCTGATTCGTTTCGGTCTTCCTGATGATTACTACGAGACCTATCCGCGGAAACTACGAAATCTCAGGCTGGCAGAAGTTTCGCTGGCTGCACGCCGTCTGATCAGCGTGGATCAGCTGCTTTGGGTGGTGGTCGGCGATCTTTCCAGGATCGAAAAAGGAATTCGTGAATTGAACCTGGGCGAGATCCATCACGTTGATGCGGATGGCAACCCGGTGCAGTAGTGCGGTCGTGGCGGCTCGGTTGAGTCAGGAATGTGGGAGGCACCTCGGGTGCCGAATTTCTTTTTCGGATTCGGCACCCGAGGTGCCTCCCACACTCCGGAGGTAACAGCAAACCTGGATCAGCTTCGGGCACGCCCGTTCAGCCCACGGGCCAGAACGGGTCGGGAAAGTCCAGTTCTTGATTTCATTGCTTTCCAACCCCCTGAAGATCTACGGTTTCCCCTTGCACAATGGCCCGATAGTCCCTAGAGTATACGGACCGTGAAACTTG
>JACZQQ010000294.1 GCA_022545645.1 Acidobacteriota bacterium
TTTCTCGCCTCTCGGTGATGCCGGTGACTCCACCCCAGTGGAACCGGTTGCTGGCAATGGCCGGGGCCAGCCAATGGCGGTCCTGACCCTCATCCCTTCTGTCCTTCTCGCTATAGGAATCCTTTCTCTTCTTGAGGCCCTCTATTCGTTTAAGGGAGGTGTTGAGTATCTCCGGCTCTTTCAAACCTCTCGCCATCAATCCCCTGGGGATTTTGCTCCATCGGCCACTCTGATTCTTCCCTTCAAAGGGGTGGACAAAGGTTTGCAGGAGAATCTCACAGCTTACTTCGAGTTGGACTACCCGGACCTTCAGATCCTGCTGGTCACGGAAGACTCCCTTGATCCGTGTGTTCCCATTCTGGAGAGGGTCAGAGAAGGATTCCCTGCAGTGAATTCTCAAATTCTCTTTGCGGGCAAGGCACAGCAGCGTGGACAGAAAGTACATAATCTGCTGCATGCTGTGGGTCAGCTCGGCGCTGGGGATGGCGTTTTGGCCTTTGGCGACTCCGATATTCGTCCGGCGGCAAACTGGCTGCGTGATCTCATCGGTACCCTGGAGGATCCGGATGTGGGTGTGAGTACGGGATTTCGCTGGTATCTTCCTCAGCGAGGAAACTTTGCCTCTGTTTTACGTTCGGTCTGGAATGCCGGGACGGCATCGCTGATGAAAGAAGGGGACAGCAGCTTTGCTTGGGGAGGTGCCATGGCCGTGCGCCGGCAGGTATTCCAGGATTGTCAGGTCGTGGATTACTGGAAGGATGCCCTGAGTGATGATTACGCTATCAGCCGGGCCATACACGATCATTCGCGAACCATTCGGTTCCAGCCCCGCTGTCTAAGTTTTTCCCATGAGGATTGTCGACTCCATGAGTTGCTGGAGTGGAGCGGCCGTCAGCTTTCCATTACCCACATTTACCATCCCAACCTGTGGAGGCTGGCCTTTGTTTCCCAGGCCTTGAACAGCCTGACCCTGTGGGGTGGCATGGCGTTCCTGTTGATGGCGCTCTGGAACCCGACCCTCGTGTCCAATCGTTTGCTTTTTGCACTGGCTGTGGTGCTTGCCTCGGTGTACACACTCGGTTGTCTCAAGGGTTGGATTCGAGTGCGCGCTGTCACACTGCTGTTTCCGGAGCACACCGCGGTTTTAGGGAAGTATCGCCTTGCCTATACGTTCTGGGGACCTCTGGCATCGCTCATTTCCTTGCTGGGATTCATCCGCTCTCTGTGGAGCCGAACCATCGAATGGCGGGGGGTAAGGTATCGGATGGTCTCGCCCACAAAAACAGAGGTGTTGGAAGAAGCTGACAACTGACCGGTCTTAAATTCTAAATTCCAAATCATAAATCATAAACAAATCACAAATTCCAAGTTCCAAATTACAAACAACTCCGGTTTCAAACAGTCCGTGAACTCGCACTCAGAGGTTTTGAACTTGGAATTCGTTTGGGATTTGGGATTTGGGATTTCAGCCGGTTTGCCGGCTGTTGTCTGTTGTCAGCTGTCAGCTATTTAATACAGACCGAACGTACCTGGCGAATGTCGGTGTATCCCTGGAACACTTTGCTGATGCCGTCCTGTTTGAGGGTGGTCATTCCATCACGGAGACCCTGCTCACGGATTTCCTGAATGGTATTCTTGTGCTGGATCAAGCGCTTGATTTCATCGGTTCCCTCGAGCAGTTCGTGAAGCGCCATGCGCCCTCGGTAACCGGTTTGGCTGCAGATCTGGCACCCTTTGGGACCGTAAAGGGTCAACTCCGAGGAGTATTCGATCCCGGTTTTATCGAAGTGCTCCGGCCCGTACTCGGTGACCAAATCTTGATATTCATCCTCCTTGGGATGATAGGGTTCCTTGCACTTTTTACACAGGGTTCGAAACAGACGCTGGGCCAGAATGCACAGCAGGGCATCGGCAAAGTTGAAGGGATCCATCCCCATATCCAACAGTCGGACGATCGTCTCCGGGGCACTGTTGGTGTGGAGAGTACTCAAGACCAGGTGGCCGGTGAGAGAAGCCTCGATTCCGATCTCACAGGTCTCCTTATCGCGCATCTCTCCCACCATGATCACGTCCGGGTCGCCACGCAGAAAAGCCCTCATGGCTCGAGCAAAGGTAAAGCCGATCTTCGGCTGCACCTGAACCTGGCGGAGCCCATCCTGGGTGATTTCTACGGGATCCTCAGCCGTCCAGATCTTCCGCTCTGGCGTATTGATGTAGCCCACGGCAGAGTGCAGGGTTGTGGTTTTTCCCGATCCGGTCGGCTCCACCACCAGGGCAATGCCGTAAGGCATCTCGAGAATCCTCTCGAAGGTATTCTGATTTTTCTCGCTGAAGCCCATGTCATCCAGCGTCAGGGCTTTCCCGGAAGCTAAAATGCGCATGACAACATCCTCCAGTCCGCTTGAAACGGGGAAGGTGGCAACCCGAAGCTCAATGTCCCTGCCTCCGAATTTCTTGAATTGAATTTTGCCATCCTGGGGCAACCTTCTCTCGGTGATGTCCAGATCGGACATGATCTTGATTCTGGAGACCAGAGCCTTCTTATATTGATAGGGAACGCTCTGGTAGACGCTGCAGGCCCCATCGATTCGGAAGCGGATCTTCATGGGCCTCTTGCCCGGATAGGGTTCAAGGTGAATATCAGAGGCTCCTCGAGCATAGCCGTCGTTGATAATTTTGTTGACCAACTGGGCGACGGCGCTGTCACTTTCCGAGACTTCTTCGCTCTCGTCATAGGCGTCATCGTCAAGATCCAGTTGGGCCACCAGGTCACCAATCGACTCCGCGTCCTCGCCCTCCGCGAAGAAGTAGTCAATGAGTTTGAGGATGTCCTCCTTCAGACCGACGCAGTACTCGATCTGGTCGGTCTTGAGAAGGGTCTGTATCATGTCCCGTTTGCTCAGATAGTGGGGATCATCGATGAGGATAATTATGGTGCCGTCCTGGTCCTGACTCACAGGGACCCAGAGATTGGAGCGCAAGTACACCTTCTTCAAGTTGTGGAGTAGATCACCCGGGATGGGGGGATTCTCCTCGATG
>JACZQQ010000295.1 GCA_022545645.1 Acidobacteriota bacterium
ACATCATTCCAGACACCAGCAACCGGACCAGTAGAGAATACTCGCCACCTTGGGCCTGACCCAGCAAAGAGGCCCGTTGCCGATCTTTGCCGTAGATCAGGGGATCGAGGAGGAAAATCCATCCCAGCCATACCAGTGGAAAGAAGAGGTCGGGTCTCCAGGGAACAAGAAGCATCATCAGAGAGCCGAGGATCACAAAGCGGATCAGCAACCTTTGAGTCACTGCAACGTGCCGGCCTCGGATCTGTGTGAACACTCCGAAGTTTCTCAAGAAGTTTTCTGTTTCAAAAATACCGGGAAGCACCGTTCCAAAGGCGAGGACATATCCCGGCCAGCGCACGTAGGTTTCGACAGGGATACCAATATAGTGCCAGTTGTTGAGCCAGAAGTTGTGGATTTCGAAGAAGAGCCATACCGGGGTCGAATAAAAAAAGACCCATAGGAATTCCCGCGGATTGTCCAGCAGGAGGGAGTTCTGCCCGCGCAGATGGTTCAGGCAGGATAAAAACACAATGTAGGTCCACCAGGCGAAGAGGTAGAAGTAAGTCGAGATGGGTTCGACTCCTTTCGCCATCAAGAGAAAGGCAGAAAGGTGAATGATAATCGCCACCACCAGAGTGACAATCACGAGGACCTTGCTTTTCAAGGGTTCTCTTTCAATCGCTTGGCGATTTCAGGCAGGCTGGCCAGCACGACATCTCCCACAATTCGAAGATTGTCGGGGGACAGCTTGTCGAGGGTATCCTCTTTTTTATGCCAGTAGGCATAATCGAGGTCGATAATGTCGACCACGGGTATCCCTTCCTGGGCAAAGGGAAGATGGTCATCCTGAGCACCTGTGTTGCCTCTTGACTGGAAGATGTTTCCATAACCCATTGCCTCTCCTTGGTCCCAGATGATCTGGTTCATCCAGGGAATGGAATTGATCTCCTTTCGAAGAACCAGGTCCTTTTCACCCACCATGTCGAGCAGGATGAGGGCGGAAATCTTGCCCAACTGATTCCGGCCCTTGAGCATGCGGATAAACTCACGGCTGCCGTAGATGCTGTCGGCGCTGGTCCAGTCGACAAAGGCCTCTTCTCCATCAAAAAAGACGAACCACAGAGAGTAGTCGGTTGGATTGTCCTGCTTCAGTATCCGGGCCAACTCCAGCAGCAACCCGCTGCTTGATCCGCCGTCGTTGGCACCGAGGAAGGAAATGTCCTCAAAGTACTTGCTGTCGTAATGGCTGGCCAGAATGATGATGGAGTCCTCTTTTCCCTCAACCACTCCCCAGATGTTGGTCATCTCGCGCCGGCCCAAAGGGGTCACGGGATGAAAGGTATGAGTTTGAACCTCCAGCCCGTGAGACTGGAGTTGCCCCGCGATGTAGCTGCCGACTTCCTTTTGGGCTTCGCTGCCGGGAGGGTGGGGGCCGTAGCTGACGATCTGTTCCACATGGCGCATCACCTGCTCAGCGTCCACACGACCCGTTTGTGCGGCGGTGTCCAAACAGGAAAAGCTGACTAGAAGTAGGAAAGCGGCAAAGAGGGCTATGCGCACTTTGATCGATATTGAAAAGTCCATATTGCTGTGTTACATTCTTGCAAACCGAACTATATCCTAGGAAGGGGCGTTTATGAAGGTATTTGACAGCGAGAACATTCGCAATATCGCTCTTGTGGGGCATGGGGATTCAGGGAAGACTTCGCTAGCGAGTGCTCTGCTCTATTCGGCCGGAGCGGTGAATCGTCTGGGCCGTGTCGAAGAGGGAAACACCGTCACCGACTTCGATGAAGATGAGATTGAGCGCAACATTACCATCAGCACCGCCTTGGCTCGTCTGGAATGGAAGGGAACCAAGGTCAATATTCTGGATACCCCCGGCTATCGGACCTTCATTTTGGATACCAAAGCCTCGATGGTGGGTGCCGAAACGATTGTGGTGGTGGTGGATGCTGTCTCCGGGGTGGAGGTTCAAACGGAGCTCGTCTGGTCCTATGCCGAAGCATTCAAACTCCCCAGGGTTGTGGTGTTGAATAAGTTGGATCGAGACCGGGCCAGTTTTAATCGAAGCCTGGAGGCTCTTCAAACTGCTTTCGGACGCTCTGTGGTTCCCGTCCAGCTCCCCATAGGAGAAGAGCAAAACTTCAAAGGGATTGTTGATCTGATTCGGAACAAAGCCTACCTCTATGGCGCGGGCGGCAAGGGAAATTTCAAAGAAGAGGCGATACCGGAGGACCTTCAGTCCGATGCCGAGCAACGTCGTGAGCAGCTCATCGAAGTGATTGCGGAAAACGATGATGAGCTCATGGAAAAGTTCTTCGAAAACGGAACGCTGTCGGATGCCGAACTGCTGTCGGGACTGCGAAAGGGAGTCCAGGCCCAGGGCATTTTCCCTGTATTTTGTACTTCCGCCACGGGTAATGTCGGTGTAAAGCAACTGCTGGATTGGATCGTGGACCTCTTTCCCAATCCACTGGAGTGCGGGCCCATTCCTCTCATTGATTCCAAGAGCAAGGAGGAAACGGAATTCCGGATCAGGAAGGATGGACCGACGGCGGCCTTTGTGCTCAAGACGCTGGCCGATCCTTTTACCGGTCGAATCAATCTGATGAAGGTTCTTTCCGGAAGCGTGAAGTCGGATTCAACCTTGAAGAATCTTTCCACTAACCTGGATGAGCGCCTGGGTACTCTCCAGCTCATGCAGGGTAAGGCTCACGAGGGGATCCCGGAGGCCTGTGCCGGGGACATCTTCGCGGTCATCAAACTCAAGGGAACCAACACAGGAGATACTCTGGCTGAGAGTTCTTTCGAAGGCACTTTCAAGAAAGTGGAGATCCCCGAGCCTGCCATCAGCTATGCCATCGAGCCGAAGTCGCGGGGCGACGAGGAGAAGGTGGGTCAAGCCATCGGGCGGTTGCTGGAAGAGGATCCTGCCCTTCGTTTCCGGAGAGCGTACCGAACCCGGGAGTTTCTGCTCTCAGGAAGCGGTCAGCTTCATGTCGAGATCGCGGAGGGCAAGCTGAAGAAAAAATTCGGGGTTG
>JACZQQ010000077.1 GCA_022545645.1 Acidobacteriota bacterium
TGTCTCGACTCCAGATAACTTGCAAAGAATTTAGGAGTTAAATGCATAACCAGACTCTGGATTTACCGACCTTCAATAAATCGCTGAACTCCCTCATCTTGCTGAACTCCCTCATCTTGCTGAGCTCCCTGACGGGCTGCCTGAGCAGCTCCCTGTCGCCTTGCCGCTCCCGCCTGAGCAGCTCCCTGTCGCCTTGCCGCTCCCGCCTGAGCAGCGCCTCCTTGACCGGACGGCGCCGAAACAACGGATACTTCAAGACCCGAGCCCTCCTGCTCTTTGGCCGCGCTTGTCGTCTCTACGGCGCTGGGAGCAGAACCGACGTTGATCACCGTCACTTTCCCTGCGGCGCGCTTCCCTGCCGCCGCCGGCTTGGTGGCATCGGCCATGTCGATGATCTCATCACGATCTCCCCAGCGCAGCCTGATGGTCGTCTCCCCGATCTCATCCACCCAATAGCCTTGCACCAGGTCTCCAACCTCGACGCTTCGTAACTCTCCTTGCTTCTGTTTCCCCTCGAAAACCGTCATCACACCCAGCCTTCTACCCCCTACGGCTGACACACCGTGGAGCATGGGCCGGGCTGCCCACTTGGGAGGTTCCTCTACGACCAACCCAGGATCCTGAACCACCACCTCTCCTTCTTCGGACTGGGGACGGCGACTTTCGGCAAAGAGCGTTCGCTGGGATACGACCACAAATTCGGAAAAAGGTCCCGGCCGCCCCATGGACTCCACCGAGGAGGGTCCTGCACTCCCTCCATTCTGCTGAGCAGTTGCGACGATTCCCTCGAGACTATTCCCCTGCTCGAAGCTTTCCCAGGCAGATCTGAAGCGTGTGGCGAAAATAACGACCCCCGCAAAAATCAACACATTGATCAAAACAACCCTTCGTTTCATATTCTGTTCTCTCTATGGATGCCCACCAGCCTAAGAAAGTCGAATAAAACCGGAAACATTCATGCGGGGCTGAATGCGTACCTGGTTTTGGGAACGGAGGCTATTCAAGAAAAAGTTCTCTACCAGGAGAAACTTGGAGTGAGCCGAAAGAGCGTAGAGAAAGCCGGTCAACTGCGGCATATTGCTGCGCAGGTTGATCTGCAGGGTGATTTTGACATAGTTTTCACCCACTTCACGCTCCTGCAAAGGATTGCTCCGAGTGACTTGAATACCGTTTTCAGCTGCCAGGGTGCGGACGACTTCCTCCAGCTGAATCGTGGCCAGGCTGATATCCTGTGCATCCAGCAATCTTTGACGATACCCATTCAGAACCCGGTCCAGCTGACTCAGCTCGAATCGATAGTTTCCCTCTTCCTGAAGGACTTGAACGTATCGGCTCAGCAGCTGTTCCTTGTCCTCAAGCTCGCTTGCCACCGCACTTTTGACATCGTAGAAGTAGATTACGCCGAAGATCAGCAGGATCACGACTCCCACTGCACCCAGGATGGTTAAAGCTCTTTTATCTCGCTTGGAAAGTTGTCTCATTTTACAACCTCTTCTGAATCACTCTCCTGGAAAGTGGCCTCAAAACTGAATTTCTCCCGGTTCTGCATGGTCCGATCAGGAGTGATATAGCGCGACTCCACGGCTTCCAGGTATTGAGAATCGAGCAAAGTTTTCAAGAGTGCCGAAGCGGAAGAAGAAAAACCGGTCATGCTGATCCGATTGCCCTGAATGTTCAGGTTTTGCAGAAAAGAATTCTCGGGGATTCTTTCCGTCAATTCCTTCAGCACCAAAAGAACCTTTTGCTGGCCCGTGATGAGAGTACGGAGTTCATCCAACTCAGCCTGGCGCTGGTCCCGCTGACTCCTGAGGGTCATGGTCTCATCCACCCGAGCCTGGAGTGCTTCAATCTGAGCTTCAACCTGGCCAAGAAGCTGCCGCTGCTGAAAATATTCTCGGGCTGTGAGGGCAAGACCCATGATCACCAATAATCCGACCAGCAAAAGCGTCGTGACCAGGCTTGGCCTTTCGGCAATCACGCGCTTCTCAGGAGGAATGAGGTTCAATTTACCGGGCCGGGATTTGCTGGTCCCCGATATAGCAAGTCCAATGGCACCCAGCCAGCCACTCAAATCGGAATTCTCTGAATCTCCGTTTCGCTTCAGGTTCAGCTTCTCGGACAGAAGTTCACAATCACCAAATTTGGCACGGAAGTCGTCAATGAAACTACCTGCCAAAGGGCCACTCAGATAGATTTTCTCAAGCCCCTCATCCGCCAGTTCCAGATGAGCGAAGAATCGCTCCAGTTCCTGGAGCAGTCTTTCAAAACTCAAATCATCCTGAGAGAGCAGGACCTTCTTGGAGAGGAATTTCTCGGGGCCCCCTACCAGGACGAACTCCACCCCGTCAAGAGCCAGATCCACCACCAAAGAGGGGTGCTTCTTAGGGTAGCTGTCCTGGTGAGCTGAAAAGACATGAAACAGCCCCACACTGGAGACACGAATGGCGGCAGGGTAAAGATTCAGTTCATGGAAAAGATCCAGGCATTCGTCCAAGAAGGGCTTGGGAACCATAAGGGTCTGAAGCACGATCTTCTTCGTTTCCACATCTCTTTCCAGAACCATGTAGTCGCAATACGATTGTCCCTCTTCGACCGGCTGAAACTTCTCCACCTGAAAGCGCACCACCTGATCCAGATTCTCTTCCACCTCCAGGGGCAGTTCGATCTGGCGAATCACCACCTGATCCCGAGGTAAGCCTAGAATGACATTCTCGCGGTCAAACCCGTTGGCTTCCCCAAATTGTTGAACCCAGGCGTAAAGATCCTCATGGGGTAATTCCCTATAGTGTTCCACCACGGCGCAATTCTTGAGGACATAGCCCTGAAAGCCCTTGGCAACAGTGGCAAACACCAAACTGTTTCCTCGAATCTGAACTCCGACAGCGGAATCTAGGTTAAACATGGTGACTCGTGCTTCCGTGACTTCGTGCTTTCGTACTTTCGTAAAGTCCTATTTTCATGAGTTCATCCTTGGGCGTTTTCACGTTACAGTTCAATGTTGGATTCATTCCAGTACAGTACGGTGTAGCCTTTAGGAGAGGTAGGCAGAATTTGAACCACGCAGCGGATCCGGTTGACCACTTCTGAATCAGGCAGATGCCCATCACTGATTAAAGTATACACATTGGAACGGACAGTAGAGAGAAGCCTGCCGGCCTCAGTAGAAATCCCCGGGATCTTTTCCATGACCTCCGTGATATTCAGAAAAGGGGCTTCCTGTCTCATGCCATGGATAAGACCCGCCGCTTCCTCAGTCAATCCTGGAACAGCAGCCAATACAGGGACAGAAGCTGAATTCACATTGATCCGATTAATGCTGGCAAAGGTGGTCAAGTACTTCTGCAGACCGTATTACTCGACCTGTTCACCGCTCTCGGTCGTTCCTTTGCGACCATAGTAAATTTCCGGGGTGATGCCTCGGACCAGGAGGAGTTCCTCTGGAACATCAAAAGGGCCGTTCTTGGCGAAATGAGGCTCAGGAAGTGACTGATAATAATCACTCTCTGCCCCATTCAGTCGATGCAAATCATCCCGATCCCTCCAATCTTCTATCGAATCGGTGATGATCTGGGCCTCCTGTTCCTCGAGTCCCACTCCGATCAAGAGATTGTAAAGCAGATAGTTGGGGGCCAGATTCACGTTAATCTTCCCAGTCTCGTCGATGATCTGCACACTGGCGTTACCGCGCCCCATCGCCAACTCCACAGAACCGGTGAGAACCGGAGGAAGAGATTGAAAGCCTTCCTCTCGTCGTCGCTGAAGTTGAGCGAAGGCGGACTGAGATTCGATCACTTTGTAAATGGCATACTCAATGCCGGCACGCGACAGGTAGTAGGATTCCTTTTGATCCACCACATTGCGGGCCGCATTGACTTCTGTGCGAATCGAAGCGGAAAAGGACACGGCCAATAAACTCATGGCCACCATGACCCACAGCACCATGATCAAAACTGCACCGGCCTGTTGACGATCTCTTGTCATACTATCGACCTTGAATGAATCGCTGCATTCCCTGCCGAAATTGACCTCCAGTAAAACTGGCATTGATGGGGACAAGAATATGTTTCTCGTCATAGTCAATCCTTATGGCCAGGGGAATAGCCAACAATTCTTCTCCGTTCCAGGAATCAAACCAATCATAAGTCTGCGATTGAGGATCGAATCCGTAATATTGAAAGCTCAAATCCACAACATCCTCGATCAGTGCCAGGGGAGTCCGGGTCGGAGGGTCAAGCATGAACCTAAAGCTCTGCAAGCCCATGTAGGAAGCTTCGTCAGCTCCCAGATAGGTGTTGCCCCATTCATCCTGGGCAAGTCCGTAATGCACAATGGTGAGCCCGGGATTTTCCTGCAGCATCAAAGGCGCCACGGTGGCAAAAGTGACCGCCTCTGAAGTCCCGGAAAACAAAGGCATCTGAGCAAACACCCGCGTCTGTTGCGGCTGTTGTGCGTCAGCGGCCTGAAGATCCAGAAAAGAGGCGGAAGGTCGGACAGGAAACAGGGAACCGATTTGCCGCTTGATCAGATCCTGAAGGACCCGTTTTCGAGCCTCCACGTCCAGGCGTTCCTGACTCTTCTCATAGCTATTTAAACTCATCCGAAAAGAGGAGAAAATAATGCCAGACATTAAACCCAGAATCGTGAAAGCGATGATGACTTCCAGGAGGGTAAAACCGGAGGAAGCTGACCGCAGGGAGAGAGGACTGAGTGCTGAGGACTGAGGACTGAGCGCAGTCCGCGGACCACGGACCACGGACCGCAGACGACGGACAACAGACAACAGACAACAGACAACAGACCGAAGATAGGAGACAGGCAACCAGAGACAGGAGACGAAAGACAGAAGATTGCCCGGATCTTGGAACCTGGAACCTGGAACTTGGAACCTGGATCTGGGGTTCATAGGCCTCTCCCGAAGAGCTGTCTAACGGCATCAGCCGGCGTCCGTGGCCCGGTCCCCGGTTCACGGGGCACGGTCTTCAAGCACACCGTCCTGTAAAGCTTGCCATGGGCGTCGTTCTTAAAGTGCACATCCACTCGCACACTGAGTAAATTCACTGACGGCTCAACGATATCGATGGTAAGATTCTGCTCAGGCTCCTCCCAATCGCTTACCTCCGCCGTGTAGGAAAACTCTTCATCCAGATCACCGGAGAAACTCGTTGCTCCCTGGATACTCTGGTCACTGAGAATTTCATTCATCACATTTTCAGCATGATTCATGGCCTGATGAGCCATATCAATACGGCGAATGTTATTGAGTCCTTCCGAGAAGATCTGCATCACCACCGATACCGTGATGCCCAGAATGGCCAGCGCCACCACGATCTCTAAAAGCGTAAATCCCTTATTCTTCCGCATCAGTTGGTCTGTTGTCTGTTGTCAACTGTCAACCTCGTCCTTAAGTACCCTGGAGAACCCGGTAATGGGGTCCACCCAGATTCTCATTTCACTTCCCGTTTCGCGCCTTAAGCTAAAAGTTGCCCCCGAACTCCTCCCGTTCGCATAAAAACTAATCCTCACAGGGAATACCACGTCGTCCTCGGTGTGCACGGAAACTCCTTCCGGAAGGACAAACTTCCTAATCTGCTGCTCGAACTCGTCGGCAAAGACGTAATAGTCGGAGACGGTTTCATCTTCATCTTTGTGGAGGATCATGCGAAAAACCTTTTGTTTGGTAATGGCCTGGGATCGCGCGTGTCTCATTCGTGTCATTAAATCGCGCCCGGCGGTTTCCATCTCCAGCCCCCTCCATCCTCTGGAAAAGGAAGGCATGACAACGCCGGCTGCCAGAGCGACCAACATCAAGACCACGATCAACTCCAGGAGGCTGAAGCCCTTCTTACTCCCAGGAGTTAATGTCCGCATCATCGCCATCGCCTCCTTCCATCCCATCGGCGCCAAAACTCCAAAGGTCGTAGTCCCCGTTCTCACCGGGTGCGCGGTACTGATAGTCACGGCCCCACGTATCCTTGGGAACATTATTCTTTTCCAGGTAGGGACCGCTCCAATTTTGAATTCCCTGGTCTTCCACCAGTACGTGCAACCCTTGACCTGAGGTGGGATAGTGACCCACATCAAAACGAAACAGGGCCAGTGCGTTGCCCAGTTGTTCGATCTGCAGCCTGGCCACCTGAGCTTTGCTCTGTCCCACGCGGTTCCAGAGTCTCGGTCCCACCACTCCCGCTAAAAGCCCAAGAATGACCAGCACGACAATGAGTTCGATCAGGGTAAAACCCTTTTGATTTTTAGAATGTGACCTCTTTCTCTCTTCCATTCTCACCCTCTCTGTTTTCTCCGTTTCCTACAGCGGCACGTCGTTGATGCTGAAAATCGAGTACAGCATGGACACCACCATGACTCCGATAATGAGTCCCATGACCAGAATGATTGCCGGCTCAAGCAGGGCCACCAACCGCTGGAGGGATCTTTTCAGATCCCGATCATAGGAGTCCGCAATCTGCAGCAGCATGTCATCCAGCCTTCCCGTTTCCTCTCCGACTGCAAGCAGGTGCAAGGCAAAGGGTGGAAAGATTTCGGCTTCCCGAATGGGCCTTGTCAATCCCTCCCCTTTTTTTACCCCTGACTTGATGGATTCCATGGTGGAGGCAATGGCCTGATTCTCCACGATTTCCTTGACCAGATTGATGGACTGAATCAGGGGAACGGAACTTTGAAGCAAAGTCCCCAGGGTACGGCTAAACCGGCTCACCTCAAGCTTTTGAAGAACAGATCCGACAACCGGCAGCTTCAACAACTGCCGGTCCCAATTCAACCGTCCTTCCTCGGTCTTGAGACGGCTGTAGATCCAATAGGCGCCGCCCCCGATCACCAGCAGGATCAACCACCAGAAACCGGTCAGGAATCCGCTCAATACCAGCAGCACCTTCATGGGAAGGGGAACCGGGGCACCCGCATTTTCGAAGATATCGGCAAACTGCGGGATGACAACGGTCATCATAATGATGATGGAACCCATCGCAACCACAACCAGAATACAGGGATAGATCATTGAGGAAATCAGATAACTGCGAAGCTCATCTGCGCCTTCAAGATACTCCTCCAGGCGCTCCAATATCTGGTCCAGAGCGCCTCCCACCTCTCCCGCTCTGACCATATTGACGTAGACCTTGGGGAAGACCTGAGGATGGGTGCTGAGTGCTTCGGACAGGGCTTTACCCCCTTTGATCTCTCTGAGAAGCTCGCCGACTACCTCAGCGAGGTAGGCATTTTCCGTCAAATCAGAGAGAACGCTCAGGCTACGATCCAGGGTTAGCCCGGCCTTCACCAGAGTCGAAAGCTCCTGAGTGAAGATCAGCAGGTCTTTTTGAGGAACCTTCTTTCGTTGCCAGGGAAGTCGAATCTCCCGGCTCAGTAGTCCACCCGTTTCCTCACCGGAAAACACCTTGATGGGCAGCTGTCCCTGTTCTTGAAGCCGGGCCAGGACCGTCTCCTGGTCGGCCGCCTCCAGGGTTCCCTCAACCACTTTTCCTTCAGGCGTTACCGCCTTGTATCGAAAGAAAGCCATTTTCCTACAGCTCCTGCGTTACTCTGAGAACCTCCGAAATCGTGGTGATACCCTCCTTGACCTTCTCAAACCCATCGTCTCTCAAAGTGATCATGCCGCCCTTGATAGCGGCCTTGGTCAGTTCTAAAGCATCGGCATTGGCAACGGTCAAGCGGCGAATCTCCTCATCCATGAGCATCAACTCAAAAATAGCCACCCGTCCCTGAAAACCCGTCTGTCCGCATTCTTTGCATCCCTTTCCCTGATAAAGCCTGGTCTTTGCATCCAGCGGGAATCCGATTTCCTCCAAGACACTTTTCTCCATCTGCTGCTCTTCCTTACAGTGAGAACAGATGACACGGATCAGACGCTGGGCCAGAACTCCCAGTATGGAAGAAGCCAGCAAATAATCCTCTGCACCCATATCCACCAGTCGGGCAATGGCACTGGGGGCATCGTTGGTGTGGAGTGTGCTAAAAACCACGTGCCCGGTCAACGCGGCTCGGATTCCGATTGACGCCGTCTCCAGGTCGCGCATCTCTCCGACCATGATCACATCCGGGTCCTGGCGCACGATGGATCGAAGACCGGCTGCGAAAGTCAGCCCGATCTTAGGATTCACGTGGATTTGATTGATGCCGTCGATCTGGTACTCGACCGGATCTTCAATGGTAATGATTTTCTTATCCGGCTGATTGATCTGGGTGAGAGCAGCATAGAGGGTGGTTGTTTTTCCGCTTCCGGTAGGGCCTGTGACCAGGATGATGCCGTGAGGCCGCGAGATCAAATTCTGGAACTGCTCGTGCATCCGGGAGGAAAAGCCGAGTTTCTTCAAATCGTAGATCTGGGTATTGCTCTTGTCCAGGATGCGCATGACCACGCTTTCTCCATACATGGTGGGAAGCGTGGAGACCCGAAGGTCGATGTCCCTTCCCAGGACCTTGATCTTGATGCGTCCATCCTGGGGCAGTCTCCTCTCAGCGATATTGAGTCTGGCCATGATTTTGATTCGAGAAATGATGGCCGCTTTGAGTTTCTTGGGTGGTGATTCTTCGTCGTAAAGGACGCCATCGACACGGAAGCGGACCTTGAGATCGCGCTCAAAAGGCTCAATATGGATATCGGAGGCCCGGGATTCGATAGCCCGCGACATGATCAGGTTCACCAAGCGGATCACGGGGGCTTCCGAGGCCAGATCCTTGAGGTGCTCGACATCCTCCATCTCTTCACTCCCCATGTCGCCACCCTCGATGTCCTCCACAATCCTGTCCAGAGTGGAAGTCTGGGTCCCGTAAAATTTTTCGATCAGATCCAGGAGGGCATTCTCAGGGGCCAAAAACACCTGCAGGTTTTGGTAACCGGTGTAAAGGCGGATGGTGTCCAGGGTGGAGTAATCCTGGGGATTGGCCATGGCCAGGACCAGTCTTTTATCCTCCTCCAGGCTCACGGGAATGAACTTGCATTCGCGCATAAACTGCACCGAGAAGGTGCCTTCCAGCACCGGAACCTCAGGAAGCTCCTCGGCCGCCATATAAGGAATACCCAGATAGTCACTCAGGTGGGCCGTCAGATCCGCCTCGGAAATCGCTCCAATGTCGATGAAAAGTTTTCCGATTCTGTCAGCTGACTGGTTTTGCAGACTGAGCGCAGTCGACAACTCTTCCTGTGAGATGACTCCCTTTTCCAGCAACTCCTGGCCAAAAGGCTTCTGATCCTTTAGCTGTGAAAGCTCAATCATTAGTATTGAAGGACACGAATCCGGTCCTCAAATTGCTCAAATGAAATTTTTTCAGTGGTCAGAAGATCCAAATCCTGTTTGGAGGTCGAGATCACCACAATCGTGGTCTTCTTGGTGGCATCCAGTTCATTGCGATCTTCGACATGGGCATTAATCGAAATGCGATCCTCCGCTTCGAGTTGCTTGAATGCCGAACCGTAATCGGCCAGGCATCTGACCATAGATTCCCTCAGCACATTGAGCTGCTCGGCGTTGGAACGCGGCCCTTCGGTTCGGGCCGGTATCTCCCCGAAGGGTGTACGGATCCTGGATCGATTGATATTGAGATGAAAGGAAACCACCACCCCGTAACCCTGCACGTAAGATCCCTCCGCCTGTCCCGTGAGCGCAAACGGGTTGGGGAAAGTCTGGGTGAGGATTTCACCCACAATCCTCTCAAAGATCTGGGTGTTCCTTTTGAGCACTCCCAGATCAAGATCGAGGACGGCAAAGGCTGAACTTCCAGTGAGAAGCAGCACCCCTAGGATAGAAACCCAACAGGCCTTCACCGTGGCTCTAGCGTGAGAGTAGTGTTCGCAAGTAATGATTGCTTTCTTCCAAATTATCGACATAACGTTGTTCCAGAGAGATCAGGTATTGCTCCAGCTGATCCACATTGGTCCTCTGTTGAAGTTCCACGTCCTCTTTGACCCTCAGGAGAGCCCTGAGCATCAACTGGCGCTCCTGGGTTTGTTGATCCACAATCATGTCCTGAACCGTTTCGGTGAGCTGCCGCTCGGAGATGACCATACGCTTACCCCCGAGATATCCCATAGATTGAAGAATGGACACCACCCCGACGACGATCAGAAAGCCCGCGGCGATCTTCTGAAGTAACGGCCACCAGCGCACCTGTGAAAGCCATGGCCCGGAAGCCAAGACAGCCTGTCGGGTCTCCCTTGCCTTCGCATTCTGGTGTCCCACTTTCCACTCCCCCAGAATTTCACGGGTTTCAACCAGCTCCATATATTCCCGATTACAACCAGGGCATTCACTGAGGTGCTGGAAGAACTCGAACCCCTGGCGCGGATTCACTTCCTCTCCGTAGAGCACATCAATCATCCTCTCCTGGCTTTGCTCACAGTTCATCATCTTTTCTCCATCAGTTTTCTCAGCGTCTTTAATCCCAGATACATCCGGGACTTGACCGTGGAAAGGGGTATATCCAGGATTTCTGAGATCTCATGAAATTTCAGTCCCTGATACTCCTTCATCAAAATAACCGTCTTTTGTTCCTCGGGCAGCTCCTTGAAAGCCTCCCTGACAAGCTCGATCTCCTCCTGGACCGCCAGCTGTGTCTCTTGCGTATCTGTCTGCAC
>JACZQQ010000296.1 GCA_022545645.1 Acidobacteriota bacterium
GAACCGGTAGCACATCAGCCGGCGGTTCAAGATGACGGGGAGACCCTGGGAACTCTGGGCCAGACACAGGAAAAGCTGAGTCCGGGTGAATACGCCACGGAAACCGACTTGCCCCATGAGGCGGCTCAGGCCCTGGTGGCCAAGGGAGTGGCCCTGGGAACTGCACAGGAAGCGCTTGAAGTTTTCGATGAGGTGATCAGCCGATTTGGTGCGGCAATGGAAGTAGAGGTTTGCGAACAGGTGGCTGAGGCGATGGTTCACAAGGCGGCCTCCCTGGGGACGCTGGGCCTCACGACAGACGCCATTGAGGTGTGCGATGAAGTGATCAGCCGCTTTGGCCAGGCTCAGCAAACAGTGTTGCGGGAACAGGTCGCTGAAGCAGTAGCCAAAAAAGAGGCATTGGAAGCGATTGTCCGTGAACTCCAGGGTGAGGAAGAGAAAAGAGGAGGGCAGGAGCAGGCGGCTCAAAAAGCCAGAGAGGCGGAAGAAAAGCGGAAAGCGCAAGAGCTAGCTGAGAAGGAGTTCCGGGAGGCTGAAGAGAAACGAAGAGCGCAGGAACAGACAGAAAGACGGAAGACAGAAGAGCGGGCGGCCCAAGAGGCCGAGGAGAAACTCAAGGCTCAGGAGCAGGCCGAAAAAGAGGCCGAAGAGAAAAGGAAAGCAGAAGCGCAAGCGGCCAGGGAGGCGGAAGAAAAAGGTAAGGCAGAGGAAGAGGCGAAGAAGGAGGCCCAAAGACGAGAACCGCGGGAGCTGATTGAAAAGGGAGTGGCGCTGGGGAGCACAGAGAAGGCAATTGCGGTTTACGATGAGGTGGTCAGTCGCTTCCAAGAGGTGATGGATTTGGAGGTACGGGAACTGGTGGCGGATGCGTTGTTCAAGAAAGGGTTAACGCTTGGAGCACTGGGCCGCATGGAGGATGCCATTGAGGCCTGCGATGAGGTGATGAATCTCTTTGGCAATGCCATCGACATCTCACTGAAGGTCCATGTAGGTGGCGCTTTGGTGATCAAAGAAGTAGCGCTGGCCAGCCTGGGTCATATGGAAGCAGTGGTTGAGGTGTGTGATGAGGTGATGGATCGCTTTGGCGAGGCCAGTCATGAAGGCTTGCTGAAGCAGGTGATGGAGACGCTTTCCAACAAAGCGGTGGCTCTCAAGAGTTTGGGTCGCATGGAAGAAGTGGTCCAAGTGTGCGACGAGGTGATGGATCGCTTCGGCGAAGCCAGCCACAGTGCCATGCGGGAGAAGGTGGCTGGAGCATTGTTTCATAAGTGGGTGGCTTTGGGGACGTTGGGCCAGATGGAGGAAGTGATTGAGGTCCTTGATGAAATCATCCATCGTTATCAAGAGGCAGAGGAGTTGTCCCTTCAAGAGCAGGTAGTTCGAGCCAGGGTCGAAAAAGGGGTGATGTTGGGAGCTCTGGGCAAGACTGAGGAAGAGATCGGGATTTACGATGAGGTCATCACTCGCTTTCAGGAAACACAGGAGGTGGTGCTGCGGGAGCAGATGGTCAAGGCGCTGGTCAACAAAGGAGTGGCGCTGGGAACATTGGGTCGTGCTGAAGAGACGTTGACCCTTTGTGATGAGGTGGTCGAGCGCTTTCAAGATGCGCCGGAACTCGTATTGCGGGAGCAGGTGGCCAAAGCCCTCGTCAATAAAGGTGTGGCTCTGGGGACGCTGGGCCGGATGGAGGAGACCATTGAAGTCTGCGATGAGGTCCTCAAGCGCTACCAGGAGGAACAGGAAGTGGGACTACAAGAGCAGGTAGCGCTGGCGCTGGTCAACAAGGGAGTGGCACTGGGAAGTTCGGATCGCCAAGAGGAAGCGATCGCTGTCTACACGGAGGTGATCAAGCGCTTTGCAGGGGAAATGCTTTTGCAGGGACAAGTGATCCGGGCCAAGGAGTTGCGTAAAGCCTTGCGAAAATCTGACAAGAGCGATCCCAAGAAGCCTAAATAGTTCCTTGACGGAACACTTCATAGAGAACGAGTGAACCCGCCACGGCGGCATTGAGACTCTCCATTTTGGGTTGCATGGGGATGTGCAGGTGGTGGTCGGCGAGGCTGAGAACCTCAGGGCTCAGGCCCCGACCTTCATTGCCTATCGCAATGGCAAGAGGGGACCTGAATTGTGCTTCAAAGAGGGGTTTGCCACCCTGCGGAGTGGTGGCCCAGAGGTGATATCCACGACTCTTCAACTCGCCAGCTTCGATCCCCTCCAGGAAGGGAACCGAGAAAAGAGAGGCAGCCGAGGCACGGACGACCTTGGCGTTGAAACAGGAGACGGTGTGGGGACTGGTGGCAACACTGAAGATTCCTGTGGCTCGGGCGGTTCGCAGCAGCGTCCCCAGATTGCCCGGATCCTGGAGTTCGCTCAGGTAAAGAACCTGTGAGGTGAGATCCTTCCAATTCCAGCTGGGTTTTTCAAAGAAGGCCAGGATCTGCCGAGAAGAATCGAGGGTGGACAGACTTTCGAACAAGGCGGGAGCCAGCTGAAAAGACTCTGTAGAACGGGGAAGAAGGTCCTGGATGCCACGTTCCGCTCCCTCTGAGAAGAGTAAAAGTTCTATGGGGCGCTGGGTGGAGAGGTCCTGGGTTTGCTTCCATCCTTCTATGGGAATCCAGGGACAGTCCTGTTCCTCGGGGTGAGCGACATATTTCTTCCAGAGTTTATATTGGGGGTTTTGCCGGCTTTCAATCCGGGAAACAGAAGAGGACACTTCGTGCTATCTTAGCAGATGTGCCGTTTGATCTTGACTCTCCCCCCCCAGAAATGATTGAAAAAGCGGCCCAGGCGATCCGCCAAGGTAAGGTGGTGCTTTACCCCACCGATACCCTCTATGGTCTGGGCTGTGATCCCTTCAATGAGGAAGCACTGCGAAGACTTTTCGCCATCAAAGGCCGATCCGAGAAAAAAGGCGTTCTTTTACTTGTCCAGGATTATTCTTATGCAGAAGTAGTTTCCGATCATATACCGGAGCTATTTTATGAACTAGTGAAAG
>JACZQQ010000297.1 GCA_022545645.1 Acidobacteriota bacterium
GACCCTTTCAGAGATCGCCCTGGCCAGCCAGGGTCTTCTCTCCGGGATAGACATCAATCCACTGGTCCCCACTGAGGATGGCGGCCTGATGGCCCTGGATGCCAGCCTTTACCTTGCTTAGCCCTAGCCAGAGTCACGGATAATCCGGCTGGATCTCAGTCCATTCTGTCCCCTGCCGTCTTTTGACGAAACTTCTCTGCGATCTCGACCAATGGACCGCCAAGGTGCTCCACATCGTCATCCGAAAAATCATAGGCGGGTCCCACCGGCTGCACTCCAAAGTCTTTGGCCAGCGGAGCCTGAAGGACGATCACTTCACCACCCACCATAGTCATTAAGGGGTGGATCTTCAGGATGTCATCGACCGGAATGGTGAAGTAGTCTCGGTCAATGATCAGAAGATCGGCAAACTTACCCACTTCCAGTGAACCGAGCTGATCCGGTTTTCGCACATATTCGGCTGCCCAGGAAGAGAACATCTTCAAAGCCTGCACCCGGTCTATGCGCTCTTCCGGCTGCCAGACTTGTCCGTCGTACTTGCGGGTGACCGCCTGCCAGGCCATGAAAAAGGGAGGTTGAAAACGCTGGGTTCCCGGGTTTCTAGCGCCCGAACCCCAATGCTGGCCCACCAGCTTCACGCCTGAGTCGATCCAAGTCTTGAAGGGCAGTATAAAGTCGTTCATCTGAGGGCCATAATCCTTGATCCAGTCGGGCGATTCGTCAACGATATCGGGGCCACAGCTCAAGATGATTCCGTAATCCTTTAATTTCTGGATGATCTCCGGGCTTTTTCCGATCAAACCACAGTGCTCTCCCGTCATCTGCAGCTGCCGGACCTCTTCCATGCTCCAGCCATTGACTGCCCGGGCTCGATCCACCATCTTAAAAAAGGAACGTGCGCTTTCACTGCCGCAGATGTGCACGCCAGCCAGCCGCCAACCCGCCTTCATGGCATTCTCCAGGGTATCCCAGTGCAGATCACCCGGTTTGGGACAGGTTTCCCGGGCCTTGATGTGGGCCGGAGCCTGAGTGTCGGGTCCCGTACACGATTCCGGATAAAAGGAATCCCAGCGCTCGGAGGCCACGCCGTCAATCCACAGGTAATCGTCTCCTATCCCCTGCAACACTCCGGTCCTCCGGTACATCTGACGGGTCTGCTGGGGATCGGTGGGCATGCGATGAACTTCATAGTGAGCATCCAAACGAATGGGCATCTGACCCAAACCGGCCAGGGTGGAGTATCCGCTCATGATCTTGGGAAACTGAATGCGGCTGGAAAAGGTGCTCACCCCGTTGGTGGCAAACTCCTCCGAAACCAGTTTGAGCGCCTGAGCCAGGGTGGCCAGAGGAAGCTTCTCCAGAAAGAGTTCCCAGGTAATGACCGACATCTCCTGGCTTCCCACCCATCCGATCTCGGGAATGTTCTCTCCAATGACATCCCCATGCATGGTCTCGTGAATGGAGTCCGAGTAGCCGGGGAAGAACTCATTCAAGACCTCCAGGGCCTTGGAATTGATGTTGCCCCTCAAGCCGGGCCTCATCAGGACGGGATTCTCCGGTGCCCACAGATCGAGCGTCCTGCGATTGGTCAAACGCCGGGTCATTCCCCAAAACTGCAGCTGCGAAGGCGCCTCAGGATGACGCTCCATTTCCAGCACCACCCAGTCTCCGGGATTGACCTTCTTGACGGCTTCCTGGATGGTATCGCGCATAATGGCCTGGGTTTTTTCCAAATCCAGGTCGGCCTGAGCTCTCACGATGATCCCCTTGGGAGGGTAGGTGAAGCCAAACCGGTCCAAAAAGCGAACGGCTCCCCCGTAGATATGGCTGTGAGGCTCAACAATGCCCGGAAGCAGGGTTCTTCCTTTCAGGTCAAACACCCGGGTGTCCGGTCCTGCCATCGGTCTGATCTCGGCATCGCTCCCCAGCTTCATGATCTTGTCACCCTTGACCGCGATGGCCTGGTAGATACTTCCCACCTGGGTGGAGGTGGATTTATCGTCCATGCTCACCACCTTGCCATTGACAAAGAGGGTGTCGGCATAGCCCCACCTGGCCACCTCGGGAGGCAACTGCTGGGCAAAAGAAGCCGTTCCTTCAAAAAAGAGGAACAGGGCCAGGGTGGCCATAAAATATCCACCAACCCATCGATCGCTACTCATAAAATCTCCTCTATGCTGGATTGAAATCGCAAAAATTACTCTCATCCTAATACTGTTCCCAAGAAAAAGTCTAAAACTTTTTAGAGATGACGGAAGGGTTTGAGAGAATTTCCGAACAGGATGGGATCACTGTTTCAGGCGCAGGCTGTTGGTGACCACGGTAACGCTACTGAAAGCCATGGCCAAGGCAGCCAGGATGGGATGTAACGAACGAAGCGCGCCAGGCAAAGCTGCGAAAGGATAAAGGACACCCGCCGCCACAGGGATCAGGACCACGTTGTAGAAAAAGGCCCAGAAGAGGTTCTGCTTGATGGTCCGCAGAGTGGCCTTACTTAGTGCTATGGCCTGGGGAACAGAGCGAAGATCCCCTCGCATCAAGGTGACGTCTGCCGTCTCCATGGCCACGTCGGTACCCGTGCCGATGGCGATTCCCACATCGGCCTGAGCCAAAGCCGGGGCATCATTGATGCCGTCTCCCACCATCCCCACCAATCCCCTGCTCTGGGTTTGCAGCTTCTGAATCTGGGACGCCTTCTCACCGGGAAGCACCTCGGACAAGACCCGATCGATCCCCACTTGCTCAGCGATCTTCCGGGCGGTGGCGGCATTGTCGCCGGTCATCATGATCACCGTTAAGCCCAGTTGATGCATCTGATGAACCGCCTCCTTTGAGCCTGGTTTTAGGGTATCGGCAATGCCGATGAGCCCCACAGCTTCACCGTCAACCGCCACCCAGACAACGGTTTTTGCTTCCGATTGCAAGCGCTCCGCTTCAGCCTCAAACCCGTTGAGTGAAACCGAGCCTTCCTTCATCATCTTGAGGTTGCCCAGGG
>JACZQQ010000078.1 GCA_022545645.1 Acidobacteriota bacterium
GCCACTGGAGCAACAGCTTCACTTGATCACCGATGGCAGGACTGGTTTCTGAAATGAAATAACCACCGGCGGCACTGATGTCTTTGGTTTTAACCGCTTTCTCCACCTCTTTCCCTTGAATCTCAAAAGTGACCTTCCCTGTTAAGGGTAAACCCAGCCGAGTGACGGCTCGTCTCTCAACCTCGGGCAGGTTCGAGAAAAGGATGGAACGGTGAACGGATTTCATGCTACTGCGGATCAAAATTTCTCCTCCTGTTGGTTTACCTCTATCATGGATGACCCATTTCATTGGATCTGTGACACCTATCACCACTTTAGTGTCTCGCTCCATAAATACGATGATGTTTGCTGATGGGGCTTGCGAGGGGAGATCAAGAAGCGAGGAGGAGGCGATGCAGGGACATCGGCGACGACGAGTGACCCGCAAGCGGGTGCCCCGAGATCGTCCGCAACCTCCATCAGCCCGCAGGGTGGCGGCGGGACGGCATCGATTTCTTTGTCGCTCCTCCTCCGCGATGCCACAGACATCGCGTCGTCGCCGCTTCGCGAACTCGACGCCGTCGCGCTCGCCACAAACGTCACCGTATTTATGGAACGAGGCACTTAGGCCAAACATGAGCCGGAGCTTCGCTTTCACTTGAAATGGCAGCTAGGAGAGAGATGGGGAGGCAGAGAATTTATGAGTAATCCCGGTTACAGGCTGGTTTGGGATCGCTCGTGATCGGTAATATGGCGAGAAATGCCCTCGGTAGCAATCCAATGACCCGCCTCATCATAAACGGGCACATGGACGCCCTCGCACCAAACGACTCTGCCATCCTTACGAATCAAGCGGTGAGTCACATTCCCTACATCAGAATTTTGGAGGGCTGACTTCAACCTAGACTGATCCTCAGGATGGATCATCTTTAGAATCAACTCGGGATCGGTATAGAACTCCTCGGGGGTGTAGCCGAGAATGTCCCTGACCACTGGGTTGATGTACTCACAGCCCGGTGGGATACGCCTGTAGCGATAGATCAGGACTCTTGCGTTTTCAATCAAAGTCCGAAAGTGGATCTCCGAGGGCCGCAGTTCCTTCTCGACAGGCTCCTTCCGGGCCCCGTTCTCGCTCACGTCCTGCTTCATCAACTCCACGGTTACTTTGTCAATCGCTTCCTTGACATATCGCTCCGTGAGTACGTTTCGCCGCCGGACTTTCCCGATAGCATACCGGAAGAGGGTGGTGTGAGAAGGACCCTCCTGACCCATCACTCGATGAAGTTCGCGGCACATTCTTTCCCAGCTCCAAGACGTCCTCTTCTTGAGCCGGAGGAGTCTCTTGGGAAGTGTTTCCTGTGTCGGCACGTTTATCTCTCCTTTCCTTTCGACAGAGTGCGGATGCGGTTCTCGCCCACATTGAGGGGTATGGTTCGGGTAAAACCCACGAGAACCGCACCCTCATCTTATGATGTCGATCCAAGCGCTGTAAACTGTCAATATTGACAGTTTTGGAGTAAAAAAAATGCAGTTTGGATGATCTGCCATCCCTCTGTGGACGAAAGACTGGATTGCGTTGGTTCTGGGCAGAGTAAGCCACTTTTGGGCGCACGGCTGTGCGCCCCTGCAACGGCCTCAGCCTCAATTACTTGAACAGGCTGAGGTACTCCTCATGACCTTCCTCTTCCAGACGATCCTTGGGGACAAAGCGGAGGGCCGCCGAGTTGATGCAGTACCTCAGACCGGTCGGTGCCGGGCCGTCTGTAAAGAGGTGACCCAGATGGGAATCGGCAAGTTCGCTGCGCACCTCGGTTCGAACCGAAAAGAAGCTCCGGTCTTCCTTTTCCACAATACTCTGCGGATTCAGGGGCTTTGTGAAACTGGGCCAGCCCGTACCGGAAACGAACTTGTCCGTAGAGCTAAACAGAGGTTCTCCGCTGACCACATCGACATAGATTCCCTCGGCCTTATTGTCCCAGTATTCATTGCGAAAGGGAGATTCGGTAGCATCTTCCTGGGTAACCTGGTACTGAAGCTGGGTCAGTCGGGCCTTTAACGTAGCCTCATCGGGAGTTCTGTATTCCGTTTCTGATTTCGAACGGGTCTCAATGACCTGAAAGTCCTCCTTGTCTTTCCAGACTTTTTCCAGGAACTGGTCGCGCCCGGAGTTGTATCGGTAGAAGCGATAACGGATGGGATGATTCTTGTAGTAGTCCTGATGGTACTCTTCCGCTTCGTAGAACTCCTTGAGGGGTCTGATTTCGGTCACGATCGGCTGATCGAAGATGGCGGATGAGGCAAGTGCCTGCCTGGACTCTTCCGCAATCTGCCTTTGGCTCTCATCATGATAGAAAATGGCGGTTCGATAGTGGCGACCGCGATCCACAAACTGCCCTTCATCATCGGTAGGATCCACATGCTTCCAGAACACATTCAGGATCTGGGCATAGCTGATCTGCCTGGGATCGAACGTCACTTGAACCGCTTCCACATGGCCGGTGCTCCCTGAGGAAACTTGCGGGTAGGTCGGATTCCGCTCCTCTCCGCCTGCATACCCGGAAATCGCCTTTGTGACTCCCGCTACCTTCTCGAAATCTGCCTCCACACACCAAAAGCAGCCGCCTGCCAAGGTGGCAATGGCTTTGTCTTCCGGAGCTGTTCCTTCGGCCTCGGTCGAGGTAGCCGATGTCGACCGATTCTGAGCAAAAAGGGCGACCAGAAGAAGGGGTGCAGCAATTACAAGAACATACTTCATGAGGTTGGACTCCTTAAATGGTTTGATCGGTTGTCTGTGAAAGAAAGCCGCGAGTCATTCCTCCATTCATCTAGATGCCCGACCGGTGAGGAAGTTCCCTGAAAATCAAAAAAAGGAACAGGTGCTTTGGTTAGCCTGGATTATACATAATCCGGGCTAGCCGAAATACCCTAGTTTTTACGGGTTTTCAGGCGACTGCCCAAGCAGAGGTGTGAATAAGAGAGTTCTGAATGGACGGCTTCTGAATCGCCACAATTTCATCGAGCCTTGTAAAAAACACGTCCACGATGCGCGGGTCAAATTGCGTGCTCCGTCCTTCTCTTAAAAGCCGGTAGGCTTCCTGGGTAGAGAAAGCTTCCCTGTAGGGCCGCTGGGTGGTAATCGCATCAAAGACATCGGCCACCGCACAGATCCGCCCCAAAAGCGGAATATCTTCTCCCGCCAGTCCCTTGGGGTATCCGCTCCCGTCCCATCTCTCGTGGTGGGATAAGGCAATCGTCCGGCCTGCCTGCATGAGTTCTGAGGAAGAGCCACTGAGCATGTGCCCACCCATGGTGGTATGTTGCTTCATAATATCCCATTCATGAGCATCCAGCTTAGACGGTTTGAGAAGAATAGCATCGGGGATACCGATCTTGCCCACATCATGCATCTGGCTGCCGTGAAGGACGATATCCACTTCTGCGGGCGATAGGCACAGGCCGCCAGCCAGAATGGCGCTATAGCGACTCATGCGCTTAACGTGTAACGCCGTGTCCTTGTCCTTATATGCGGCCACGATCGCCAACCGCTGAACGGTATCGAAAAAAGCCCGTTCGGTACGTCGATTGGCCTCAACCAGGTCCTCAAACAACTGTCTGTTGGTGAGTGCCACTGCCGCCTGAGAAGCCAAGGAAGCAATCGAGTCCACACTTTGCGGATCGAAAGAGACCACCAGGTTGCCTTTCGGATCTCTCGCATTGAGGAGTTGCAAAACGCCGATAACGTCATCCTCATGACTTTTCATGGGAATCACCAGCATGGATTGAGAACGATAGCCGGTACGATCATCGTATATTCTTGCACCGGTAAAATCGAAACCCTCCGCCTCGTAAAGGTCGGGGACATTGACGATCTTCTCCGTTAGTGCGACGTAGGAGGAGACATTGGCATGGTTGGGTTGTCCAGTATTGAAAAGAGGCACAGGGGGTAAGGTGATCTCCACTCCAGTGGTTCCGCCCATCCTCATATTCATGGTGTCGTTCTGTAAAATCTCAAATCGAAGCTGCATCTTCGGCTTGTCGATCAGGTAGAGTGTGCCGCCATCGGCACAGGTAAGGCTTCTCGCCTCATCCACAATAATTTCAAGAAGTTTGTTGATGTCTTTTTCGGTAGACAGGGCGATGCCAATTTGTGCCAGCTTTTTGAAGTGACTCGAGTTCATTATGGCTTCCGGATTATGGCTTCCTTCCTTATTATGGCTTCTTAAGGATGCCCACTTTGCTTTTCCGCTTTTGGTGACGGTGATCACACATTTTCAAAATTGCTCGAGGCAGCCGCTAAACAACAAAGGGTAGTTTTCCGGGGCAAAATCCCCCACGGCGGCCTTATCTAGCCGGGAATATGCATAGGTTTTCGTGACGAAGTGCCGCAGGCGCCGCGATGACGAGGCATGGGAGGGCACCCGCTGCGGGTCGGGCCCCGCAGGCGTACTCGTGCAGTACGCCGAGGAGCCCTAGGAACTACAACGCAGTCGGTGCGCAGCGCACGCTGGATGATTGCGGCACTGCAGTAGAAAATTTATGGATAATCCCGGTTAATTGCCTTTGCGCCTCTACTCAGGCATTGTGGACCCAAACCAGCCATGCTTTATCGGATTCGTGCGAAAATCATCGAAGAGAAGTCGGCTGAATTCCTGGAAAAGCTGATGGATGGCTCCATTGAGCAGCAAAGACCTGATGGTCAGGAGATTGTGGCCTCGATGAAACGGGCCAAGATCACTGCCCCGGGTGTGATTGAGTGGTCTGAAACTTGCTACTGCCCTACTCCTCTGGCCCATGAGAGAGAAACGGTTTACGACCACTTCCTCTCAGAGATCCAAACTGAGGAAATCCGATCAGAAGCGGACATCAGAGGGGAGTCCTTCTGGGACTACCTGGTGGGATCCCGGCAGCAAGCCGGGTAAACAGGAATCCCAAACCGCCTTCAGAGGTGCAGTAATCAAGAGAGAATATAAATATAACTGCTTATTTATCCATAAGTTAGTTAGATTGACTCAGGGGTGATAAGAGATTTTTTCCGACTTGTGACAGTCATCACAAGTTTCCTGTCCCCTGGGGACGTATACTGCCCTCGATCGGTTTGTTACCTCCCTCAGGGCCTGTCGGTTGAGTGCCTCAACCTTCAGGCCCCTACCTTTTTAGGGCGGATTTTTCAGTCCCCCCCGACCTCCCTTTTATACGGACCCGGAATTCGTCGTGTTATCAGAGGGTCATTTGAGGTCCTTCAAAGCCGTCCCAAAACGCCTAAAACTCTTTCCCGCACTGATTTTCAGAGTCAAGACCGTTCTGTTACATCGTTTATTTCGACTGTTTTGCAACTTGCCTCGAGCCCCATTTCGAGGCTATAGTCCCAGGCTTGGGAAGATCCTGAAAGTCGTTTAACTGCTGGGTTCTCAGCCACTTTCCTTCTGTTGGGTTGGAGTTGTGGGCGGTGACTGGAAGGAGGGTCCCCGAGATTAGGAGTTGTACTATGACCCTGACTCGTGATACCAAAGGGGCAGTCTTGATCCTATATTTAGCTTAGCGAAGGCTAATGCTCACTGTCAGGCACGCCATTTACAGTGGTGGTGGACCCAAGGCGATGATTCTGGCCTTCGTCAGTTGAGGGGGAGCGTGGTGAGAAACAAGAAGGGATTTTCGGTGATGGAATTGCTGATCAGCGTGGCGGTGATCAGTGTGATTTCAGCCTTGGTCGTTCCCACTTTCTTGCAATCCAAAATTGCGGCCAACGAAGCTCTGGCAATCAGAGCGGTGGGCAATGTGGTCGCCTCTCAGATCTCCTATTCCATGACCATGGGCTCGGGAAGCTACACCACGGACCTCAAGGCGTTACAGAAGGCTGGGCTGAATGAGGACCTGGTGGGATCAGGAATATCTGGGGGTTATGTCTTCTCCATCTCCGGGAGCAATTCGGAGTTCAACGTTCAGGCACGGCCTCTCGTCTTTGGTTCGACGGGCACTCGCAGTTTCTACAGCGATCAAACGGGCATTATCCGCTATACGGAGACCGACGGGATGGCAACTTCAAGCAGCCTAGCTCTGAATCAGAACGAGAAGACGGACTGAAGTCGCTCGCGAACCTACTGCGTCCCCCCTCTTCTTAGGAACTCGGTCAACTTGGGTTCCAGTATCCGCGAAAACAGCCTGGGAAGTGAAATATCCACGATACTGGGCCAATTGGATCTCACCAGCCCAAGTCGCTCGATACTCCTTGCATTCCCTTTCTCAAGTGAAATGTCCTTGATCACGGTGAGCCATAGAAGAGGTGCACTTTGGACATAATCGGCGGGACGCTGTTGAAAAAGCCTCTCAATCAGTGCCAGGGTCGAAATCATTTCCTTGAGAGAGATCTTGAGGTCCGATACGGTAATCTGCAGGATATTAGCCGTCTCTCCATCAATATAGGCCCGATCATTGAAGCTCTCCGGAGTGAGTACATCCAACGAATTTAAATAGGTTTGTGTTGCCTCTCTCAAATAACCGGCGATTCTAATTTCGTCCTCCGGAGTACACGGCCCCCAGCCATCGGTCAGGATGACAAGTGGGGATCGGCTTCTCTCTTGATTGATCAGCGGAGCCGCCCCCGCCAACCCGACAAAGACGGCGATCAACCAGCCACCATAGAGTGCCCACCGAAGTAACTTGCTTCTCATCATTTTTTCACCATTCTACTTGATTCTCTCCTTCCTCCTCAACCGGTCAGCCCAGCACCTCTTCAGCAAGGTCACCCTCTTGATGGAGTCAGTCACGGCGTGTTTTTTTGACTTCGGTGACAGTCATCACTGCAGAATTTCCTCGATCTCAATAGGATGATCACAGGGCAGATCCCCTCAATCGTTCGGCTAATTGTTAGCGGAAATTCACAAGGGAGAAAGCGAAGAAATGAACTGGACTTCGCCTTGTTGGTGGCAGAGTCAATGAGTACCCAGAACGCCGATGGGCTCGATCAAGGCCTGAAAGTCGGACTAGCCGTATCCATTCAGGGAAGCTCACAGGAAGAGTTCGCAGCTTCTGTTGCGACAAGCTGTTCCGGTGAACTCTGGCTAGAACTTTCCAGACCCTGCTTGGAGGTTCCCTTCCAAAAGGGAGAGCGCGTTCGGATCAAATACTGGAATGAAGGATCGATCGTCTACTGTTGGGATGCTGACATTATCCAGATTGCCGGGGCCGGGTATCAGCATGTGGCCATCGCGATGCGAGGTCAGGGAATCACCATTCAGCGAAGGCGGTACTACCGGGTGAATGCTGCCATACCCTTCTCATTTAGCGTTATCGATGCTACCGAAGCTCACCTGATTGGCAAAAAAGTTTCGACAGCCAAGACCCAAAACATCAGTGTGGCAGGGTTGAGATTTGAAACCAGTCTGGGGCTGAAAGCAGGGGACAAACTGGAGATGAACTTTCGTTTGCCGGCCTCACAAGTCGTGAAAGCGGTTGGATGGGTGGTTCGAACAGAAGCCGTACCCAAGAAAGATAAGGTGCTCAGTGCAGTTGCGCTGAAGTTCCTTCAGCTGAATGAGGAGCATCAGATTCGGTTGATGGAGTTCTTAGCCCAATCCTGTGAGGAAACAACCAGCCAACCCACCCAAAACACCGGCTCACAACACCCCCAACCCAATTTTTATCAGCCTATCGGAACTTAACCCACCGACTGCCGTCAATTCTCCCAACGGTGACAATCGACCTGCCGGTTGATAGTATTCACCAGCGGACTATGTCCAGTGCATCCAGTCTTCCTTTAATCCAAAGAGCTCTAAAGCAGGGTGACCGGCTCGCCATCATCGATGGGGCGGGACGATTCCGCTACACCGATTTACTCACTGCTGCCGACCGGATCACGGGGTACTTACTCAAAAGCCAGCCCGATCTGGGAGAAGCTCGGGTGGCCTTCATGGTTCCCCCAAGCCTTGAGTATGCGGCTGTGCAGTGGGGAATCTGGCAGGCAGGCGGTGTAGCGGTTCCCCTTTGTCCTTCTCATCCACTGCCGGAAATCGAGCATATCATTCGGGATACGAACGCAGAAGTTGTGATCAGCCATCCCGACTACGAATCCCCATTGCGCTCGCTTGGTCGCGGCCTGAAGGTCCGGTTCCTCTTGACCTCAGAGGCGAGCAAGGCCAAGAAATGCCCTGTTCCCGAAGTCACCCTGGATCGGCGGGCCATGATCCTTTACACCAGTGGTACAACAAGCAAACCCAAGGGGGTCGTCATCTCCCACCGCAATATCCTGGCCCAGATAGCCTCATTGATCGATGCCTGGGAATGGACAGCCGACGATCACGTCCTCCATGTGCTGCCCCTCCATCATACCCACGGCATCGTGAACGTACTTCTATGCGCGCTATGGGCGGGAGCAGCCTGTGAGATGCTGCCCCAGTTTGATGCCGAAACCGTGTGGAGTCGATTTGTTCACAGCGATCTGACCCTCTTCATGGCGGTCCCCACCATCTACATCAAACTCATTGCAGCCTGGGAGAAAGCAACACGGGAGGAACAACAAGTCCTGTCCAAAGCCTGCTCCAAGATGCGTTTGATGGTGTCCGGGTCGGCAGCCCTGCCGGCAGCCGTTTTTGAGAGATGGAAGGCCATCAGTGGACACACTCTGCTGGAGCGCTACGGAATGACTGAGGTCGGCATGGCCTTGTCCAATCCTCTCCACGGAGAACGAAGACCAGGTTTTGTGGGCATGCCTTTACCTGGGGTCGCAGTGCGGCTGGTTGATCAGTCCGCTCGTACCATAGAGGACGAAGGACAGCCCGGAGAAATACAGGTGAGCGGCCCCAATGTTTTCCTGGAATACATGGGAAAACCGGAAGCCACGGCGAGGGCATTTCGCAAGGACTGGTTTAGCACCGGCGATGAAGCGGTGGTGGAAAAGGGGTCCTATCGGATTCTGGGGAGAAGGTCTGTCGATATCATTAAGACCGGAGGAGACAAGGTCTCTGCGCTCGAAATCGAAGAAGTATTGAGGACCCATCCAACCATCCAGGAATGTGCGGTGGTGGGGGTTAAAGATCAAGAGTGGGGAGAGCGGGTGTGCGCTGCTGTGATCCTCCGGCCCAATGATTCCCTGTCACTTGGAAGTCTTCGCAACTGGGCCAAGGAGCGGTTGGCAAAACCTAAAGTGCCTGCTCAACTTCTTCTCCTGGATGCACTGCCTCGCAATGTGATGGGAAAAGTCAACAAGCCGGAGTTGAGTAAATTGTTTGAGTAAGAATTATTTCTCTTGAGTCTCTTCGGGGCTAATCTCGTGCAGGAATTCCATCAGCTGCTTCTGAACTTCCGGCAGCAGACCGTGGAACTCAACTCCAATTAAGTTCGTATATTTTTCCACTTTCTCGGAAGTAACCACCGTTGCAAAGCTGTCCAATTTCTTTTTCTTGGACACCTGGAAACTCACCCTGAGCTCATCCATGACCTGCAAAGGAGCTTCGGTTTCAAAGCTCAGTCCAGTCCCACTGATATCTCGAGTTTCCGACTCAAAGACTTTACCGGGGGGGAGCCCACCGTGAATTGCATCAACCACTTCAAACCAAACAGCGATCTTCTGAGATAGCCTGAAGGATCGTCTCCTCTGCATGGCGACCGGTCTGCTGATGATCGAGAGTTCTATCTCTTGGTTCAGCAGTCCGGACACCCTGGCAATCTCGGCCTGACAGTAGTAGATCCCTTGTTTATCCCAATACTTGAGCCGAACGGGTTTCTTTTGGTCGAAGGGGGAATTCACTTCCGCTTTGGCAAGCTGAACAGACAAGTCATTCTGGCCAATCAGGGTCACCGAACCTTCTCGGTGCGCACCGGACTGTTGGAGTTCCAGGGGAGAGCCTACCTGAAGATGATAGAAAGGGTTATTCGCTCTTTTTTCAGCCATTAGATCTATTGTAAGAAAAAGAGAGCCCGAAAACAAAGTCCTCGTCAGCTACCTGTCCAGAACTGTTACGCGATAGACTGAAGAAAGAAGAAGCTTCTGAACCCTTTAGAGGGTCCATGCATCTAACAGAAGGGGTAGTCAGAGACCTCTGGTATAAGGAAGCCCGGTCCGATTCTGGCGGAGCTACTGGAGATCGTTGAGCAGGCCAGTTGTGTATGACGAGACGAAAGCGTTTGATGGCCACCCATGACCTCAATGGCCGTCCTGTTGATCTAGTGGTCGGGATACCTTCTTACAACGAGGCCGACAACATCGGCTTCGTGGTCGAGCAAGTCGCCCAGGGACTGGAAAAGTACTACCCGCACCTCAACACCGCAATCATCAACGCCGACAATGCCTCTCAGGATGGAACCAAGGATGTCTTTCTGAGAGCTGAAACTGGTAGCGTTCCCAAGATTTACCTCTCCACTGCTCCCGGAGTCGAAGGAAAAGGCAACAACTTTCACAACCTTTTCACCTACCTCTCCAAGTATCACCCGAGAGTGGTGGTGGTGGTGGATGCGGATCTGCGCAGTATTCGCCCCTCCTGGACACATACTTTGGCGGAACCCATCATCAATGGCTACGAGTTTGTGGCGCCGCTTTACAGTCGAAACGAGTAC
>JACZQQ010000079.1 GCA_022545645.1 Acidobacteriota bacterium
TGGTCGGCGATCTTTCCAGGATCGAAAAGGGAATTCGTGAATTGAACCTGGGCCAGATCCATCACGTTGATGCGGATGGCAACCCGGTGCAGTAGAGTTGTTGTGCGGTTGTGCTGTCGTGCCGTCGCGGCGGCTCGGGAATGGCCAGTGCCTGATTTCATTGCTTTTTAACCCCCTGAAGATTGACTATCTTCCCTTGCAGAATAGCCCGATAGGCCCTAGCCCGGGTTATGCATAGGTTCTTGTCACGAAGCGACGAAAGCGCCGACCTGAGTGCGTTGCGCCACGCGCGGGGGCACCCGCTTGCGGGTCGGCCCCCGCAAACGTACTGTACGGTACGTTGAGGAGGCCGACCGAGTCGCAACACGGGCAGTGCAGCACGCCGGATGATTTCATCGCTGCAGTAGAGAATTTATGCATAATCCGGGCTATAGTATACGGGCCGTGAAACTTGTAATCTTATTGGTGGGAGCTCTTGTCGTCGTTCTGGCAGTCATTCTAGATGACGTGAACGAGCGCAATGATTGGCTTGGGGCCGGACTCCTTCTTTTCTCTTTGACCGCATCCACGTATTTTCTTGCCTGGCCAGTGTCCAGAGACGACGAGGGAAACTGGCGCTTCAATTCGAAGTTTGTCTGGCTTTCGATTTATCTGATCGTGGCGGTCATTTGTGCAACATGGTTGGTGCTCCTGAAAACATGAGTGGCCTCAACAAAACGATGATTGAGAAAATTCTCAAAGGGATCGCGGTTGGTTTGGCCCTGTTGATGGTGACACTCCTTGTTCTTTACCTCAACCGCAGTGATCCTTTTGGCACTATTCCAGGCAAACGGCTCAGGGGAGAAGAAGTCACCGAGGCGATTGATGACTGGAGTTTCGCCAACCAATACCGCAGGGTGAACGTTGAGGTGCGTCCCTCTGATCCTTATTCCGTCAATGCCGGATATTTTGTTCACGAGAGGGTCCTCTATATCTCCTCGTCAAAAAGCCGTTGGGCCCAGTTCATGCTTCAGGAGCCCAACGTTAGGATCAGGGTCGGGGACAAACTCTACCGGGTAAGGGCCACACGGATGGAAGGTGCTAATTTGGACGAAGCCCAAAATGCTTATTCCGACAAGTATCCAAACAGGACACCGGAACAGATAGCCGAGCGCTGGTTTTTCCGAATTACATCGCGCTGACCGTCATCATCTCTGCACCATCCACGGCATCACCTGGCATCAAGGACTTCCGAGGTCCTTTTATCCCCAGAGATGCTCCAGTAAACAGTTGATTCAAGGTTGAAGGTATGGTAGGTCTTGATCATTCATTTGAGAGAGGCCAAACCGACTCATACCCCAGATTAGTGAAAGGGAGGTGTTCCTATGTTTCAACGAGCTTTTTTCATAGTCCTCTTTGGTCTGTCCTTTAACCTGCAGCTTCTTCATTCTCAGTCGGAAACGCAACCTGCCGAAATCGTCCTTCATAACGGTGTCATCCTGACCATGGACGATAACCTGACAACGGCCCAAGCCGTTGCCGTCAGGCAAGGTAAAATTCAGGCCGTAGGGGAGAGCACCCGGATCTTGAAGCTGGCAGGACCCGATACCTTGAGTATTGACCTGAAGGGCAAAACCGTCATTCCCGGTCTCATCGACACCCACTCCCATGTCCAAAGCTATGCAGAAAGGACCTATGGCCGGACACTCACGGCTGAACAGACTCGAGTCTATCCCATCAACTTTCGAACCGTTAAGACCAAGGAGGACGTGTTGAACCAGATTCGCCAGACTCTCAGGGCGATCCAGGCCCCGCCGGGTGAATGGGTGCACTTCTCCTCCCGCGGCCTGTCGGAAATTGACCAGGTGAAGATCCTATTCGATCAGCTGAATCGATGGGAACTGGATAAGGCTGCCCCTGAAAATCCCATCGCTATGTCCATGGGCATCCCTATAGAAAATGGCTATCTGATCAACGGCAGGGCAATGGACATCCTGTGGGAGAAACACAAGGATTTCATCGAGCACTACGGGCGTTTCTGGGTGAATGCAGCGGGCGAACCTGACGGGCATCTGGAGCCTCCCGCCAGCAGGCTGGTGATGATTGAGTTCCGGCCCAGACCCTCTGCCAGGGACCTGGCCTCCATCTACGAAAAGACCCTGGAGGAATGGAGCGCCATGGGAGTGACAACGGTTGCAACCAAGCTCCATTCAGAAGCCGTGGAGGCCTATCAGTTGCTGGAATCCCAGGGCCAGCTGAAAGTTAGAATCGCCTATGGCGCTGACTGGCTGTTCGGTGTACCGGGGCTTGATGAAGCCCTTCCAGCCCACCCTCTGGAACTGGGTACCGACAAGGTGTGGCTGGTCTCGGCGACTGCCGTAGGCATGGACGGAAGCGGTGCCCGACAGTGCACGGCTCTTGAGAGAAACAACCAGGCCGCCGGAGATGAAGGCACCATGGGCCTCGCTCTTTTAGGCGCCTGGTATCCTCAGGGACAGTGCCACCTGGACATCGAGTATCGGGGGGGCAGCAGGGGTGGTCCCATCCGCGGGAACTACTATAAAGACTGGCTCTTCCAGCTGGCCGAAAAAGGGCATCGAATCGCCACCACGCATATGGCCGGGGACCGGACCCAGGAACTTTTCCTGGACATCCTGGAACAGGTCGACCGGCAAATGCCGGGCTCTGTCGAAGGCTGGGCCCTGGATCACTGCACCCTGGTGAACCCTGAAGATATTGGCAGAGCTGCCCGCCTGGGTGTGGTGTGGAGCTGCGCTCCCAAATATATCGACAGCTATTCGACCATTGCCAGGTCCTATGGTGAGGAAGTGGCCAGACAGTATGTGGTTCCCGTGAAAAGCATGATCGATGCGGGAATACACGTGGCCTTTGAGATGGATCGGGATTCGTACATCTGGGGGGATCTGGAACTTCTCGTCACCCGAAAGGTGGAGGGGAAAGTTCTGGGAGCTCATGAACGGATTGATCGCACCACAGCCCTGAAGATGATCACCCGATGGTCCGCTGAATACGTGCTCAAGGAAGAGGAGATGGGCTCGGTTGAGCCTGGCAAGTGGGCGGATCTGGTCGTACTGGACAGAAACTACATGACCATCCCTGAGGAAGAGATTTCCGAGATTCAGGCTTTGATGACACTGCTGGGAGGAACAGCCGTTTACCTTGATTCTGGCTTTGCCGCCGAATTGCAGCTGAAGCCCGAAACAGCGGTCGTGGCCACCTACCAGAGCCTGCGGGAGCGCCATACCCGTTTCTGATGACGAGAGGAGAGGTATGAAATATTCTGAATTGAAATCTCGGTATGGGCTTTTTGTGCTTATCTTACTCACTGTAATCACTCAGTTCAACTGCACGCCACAAACTCCGGCTGAAGAAGGTCGGCAAGTCCTTCAACAGGCGGCACTAGCCATGGGCGGACTTGAAGCACTGGGGGCGATTGATAACATTACCCGTATCGGGACACGCCAGATATCCTCATTTGGCCATGGCAGGCGTACTTCGGAGGCCTTATATGTGCAGCCGGCTCGTCCCTACAATCACACCGTCGATTTCACGGTTCCTCGAGAACTCGTTTTGAGTGATACAGGCGCCGTTGCTCAGATGGTGGACTCGGTCAAAGGGGGTTACCGAAACGCAGGCAGGGGGGCGTTCTCACCTATGGAAGCTGCTCGACTGGAAAGATATCGCACCGAATGGGAGAAGGATATGGCCAAGTTTCTGGTTGCTGCTCTAGGAGAGGAGAGCAGTGTCGAAGGGGTCAGCGATGGCGTTCTGGAGGGACAACCCCATCAAGTGGTCAGCGTAGGTATTGGCAACGTCCTGTACAAGGTCTACGTAGAGGACTCTGGTCATCTAGTCTCGAAGCTGGAATTCACGGAGCATCACTTTCGGTTTGGGGATTTGGCCAAAGAGCTGATCTTTTCAGACTATCGAGAAGTGGACGGCGTCAAGCTTCCTTTCTCGGAGGAGCGTAGGCAAATGGGCCTGACGACTCAGGTGCTGGAATGGTCTGAGGTAACGATCAACAATGAACTCCAGGAGGATCTCTTCCAGATTCCCGAGGAAATTCAGGAAAGAGTCTCCTTCCTAACTCAATCGGACACGATGCCTGTGGAACCCACCGAACTTGCCGAGGGAGTGTACTTCGGAGAAGGCAAGGGGATGAACACCATGTGGGTGGATTTTGAGGAGTTTATTCTGGTCGTGGAGGGACCCAACGACGAGGTACAGTCGTTGGAAACCATGCGCCAGATCCGAGAAACTGTCGGAGAGAAGCCCATCCGATATCTGGTGACCACCCACCATCACGAAGATCACAACGGGGGAATCCGCACCTATGCTGCCAATGGGGTAACCATTATCACTCAGGCCATGAACGAAACCTGGGTTTGGGAAATGTTGAATTATCCTTTCACCCTGCAACCGGACCGACTCGCTCAATCCGGGGTGGAGCCTAAAGTCGAGCTGGTCGAGGACCGCAGGACCATTAAAGACGGGAGCCGCACCGTGGAACTTCTGCACGTTCCCTCCACTCACGCGGAAAGTTTTTTAGTCATTTACCTTCCCCGGGAGCGACTGATCTTTGAAAGCGACCTGTTCAGTATTCTTCAAGGTCAGACAGGGCCGCCGAGAGTTGGACCCGATGCAAAGATTCTCTATGATGTTGTGACCCAAGAAGGTTGGAGAGTGAATCAGATTGTTCCTGGACATGGCCGTCTGGTAGGTTGGGATGAATTTGTGACTGCCCTTAACGCAAGCAAGTCCCAGACAGAATGAAAATAGGAGCTCTCCATTCACTCCAGCCAACTCCAGCCAAGATAAGCGGTGAGTGGAATTTCCTTTTACCCGGGACCATGGAGACGTGATGATTAAGAAATTACTCAAGTGGATAGCGGCTGGTTTGGCCATCTCGGTGGCGACCCTCCTCTTTTTCTACCTCAACCGCAGTGATCCTTGGTCAATTATTCCGGGCAAACAGCTCAGTGGAGAGGAAGTCACCGGGCCGATTGATGACTGGAGCTTCGTGCTGCAGTATCGCACGGTCACCAATGAGGTGCGGCCCTCGGATCCCTATTCGGTCAATACCGGATACATTTTTCATGATGGGGTCGTTTACGTGATGTCCGGAGGAGGAGGCGAAAGCCGTTGGGCCCAGTTCCTGCTCCAGGATCCGAACATGAGGATTAGAGTGGGGGACAAACTCTACAGGGTACGTGCCACACGGGTGGAAGATCCGGAGCTGGTGAGTGAGTTTCATAGAATTAGGAATGCCAGGAATCCCGACCCAGAGGACAGAACACCAGAAGATCTGGCTCGGGAGGCTCGGGCCTGGTTTTTTCGGATCGACTCGCGCTGATTTCCTGGGTTGAGACTTTTATACCCAACCCGGCCCTTTTCAGGGAGTGTATTTCAATGTCTGACGACACCTTGCAAGGACGCTTCATCTGGTACGAACTCCTGACTTCAGATCCCGACGCAGCCACCGGCTTTTACACCGAACTGATCGGTTGGGGCACGGCGGAATGGGGGGAAGGAGAGAACCCTTATGTGATGTGGACCACGGATGGAACCCCTGAAACAGCTATGGGTGGCGTCATCCCTTTGCCCGAAGAGGCCAGGAAGGCGGGTGCCCCGCCTCACTGGTTGCCTTATGTGGGAGCTTCAGACATCGAGGCGACGGTCTCCGAGGCCCAGAAGCTGGGAGGAAAGGTGATGGTGGCACTTACCGAGATTCCGACGGTGGGACGGTTCGCGGTCCTATCGGATCCGCAGGGAGCTGTCTTTGCAGTCTTTGCCCCTGCAGAACAGGCACCCGGACATGAAGGTCCTGCTCAGCTTGGGGAGTTCTCCTGGCACGAGTTGGCAACCACAGACCACGAGGCCGCTTTTGAGTTCTATGATGCGCTGTTTGGTTGGAAGAAAACCGAAAGTCTGGACATGGGTCCCGCGGGGATTTACCAGATGTATGGGCGAAAGGACATGACTCTGGGTGGAATGTTCAACAAGTCCGAAGACATGCCCGGGCCACCCGCCTGGCTTCTCTATATCGAGGTCGAAGATGTAGATCAGGCCGCGGAGAGAGTTCAGGAACTGGGAGGAAAAGTCCTGAACGGTCCCATGGAGGTGCCTGGTGGAGGCCGCATCGCTCAGTGTTTGGATCCGCAGGGAGCTGCTTTCGCCATTCATTCATCGGGCGCGCAGGCTGCCTGACCGCGGACCACAGACCACAGACCGCTGACAATAGACAGCTGACGACAGCACGAAGGCAGGAAACGCGCGCGAAGCGCGCTTGTCTTATCATTGGGTTGGAGGTGTCATGAACAAGAAAGTAAAGAGAGATTTTCTGATCTTTGGTCTCGGTGTACTGTGTGCCCTGACCATTCCCTTAGCGTGTACCCGTATCGTTGAAGAAGATCCGCAACCTCAGGCCGAACCGGCCGGCGGAATTAAGGTAGGGGTTCACGATGACAACAAGGTCAAAGTGGCTTCGATCAATTGGGGGCTCAAGGTCAGGAATTTTAGTGAACTGTTCCTGCTCTCCGGGTATGGAGCCACCGATGCCGAGGGGACGGTTCAATTTCCGGGGGATGCCGCCGCTCAGGCGGAGTTTATCGTGGGACGGATCGAGTCCTTTATTGAGAAAAACGGCTACACCGCAAACGACATCATCCGTTATGTGACCACCGTGACCAAAGATGTTCCGCGGAGCCAGTTCAGCGGAATCCGGGCGGCGACCTCGGCTTTTCTTTCCGATGTGGAAGTCAAACCAACTGCCGGCACCTTTCGGATCGTTCAGGGGCTGGGTAATCCAGAGATGTTGGTGGAGTTGGATTTTTGGTTTGCCCAGTAACCCTGCCCTGAGTTTGTCCTGTCTCCATAGTACAATGCCCCGACTGTTGTTCAGGGGCGGATAAAACCACCAGCGGGCATGATTGGAACGACTCTTTTTCATAACACGATCCGACGGGTGAGCAGGGTCCAGACGGCCGGGCTCCTGCTCTTGCTGGTGTGCGGCACCCTGGGGGTTGGACAACTGGTGGCTTTGGAGGCTCGATCCCCAGCCCTTGAGCCCACTCTGCATGCCCGGGCCATGGATCGGGCCGCCCGCTTACCCCGGCTGCGAAGCCTGCTCATCTCGATTGATGGAAGGCTGGTTGAGGAGCGGTACTTCCGAGGGGCTCGCTCCTCGGACTCGGCCAACCTGAAGTCGGCTTCAAAGAGTGTCCTCTCCACCCTGGTGGGGATCGCCCTCGATCAAGGCTATCTGGAAAGTCTTCAGGATACGATCTGGGAATTCTTTCCCGAGTACCTGGACGTGGCCGATGCTACCAAAGAAAAGATTACCCTCGAAGACTTGTTGACGATGCGCTCTGGGCTGGAGACTACCAGCAACCGAAACTATGGAAGGTGGGTGCAAAGCAGCGACTGGGTGCGTCACGTGCTCACCCGTCGGGTGGTTGGCGAACCGGGTGGTCGTATGATTTACAGCACGGGAAGCTCTCACCTGTTGTCGGCGGTACTGACCAAGGCAACCGGGATGAGCACCCTGGCTTTCGCTCGTCTCTACCTGGGTCAACCGCTTGGCATCCGGATCCATTCCTGGATGCGCGACCCGCAGGGGATCTACTTCGGGGGCAACGAGATGCGCATGACGCCCCGGGCCATGTTGGAGTTCGGTGAGCTCTACCTCAGACGTGGTCGAGTGGGTGGCAGGCAGGTGGTGTCCGAGTCCTGGATCCAGGCTTCCCTTGAGCCCCGTACCCAGAGCCGCTGGAGTGGTCGCCAATACGGTTATGGGTGGTGGATCCGGACCATGGCCGAGCACCAGGTCTACTACGCCTGGGGCTATGGCGGGCAGTTCATCTTCGTCGTGCCGGATCTCAAAATGGTCGTGGTTATCACTTCGTTGCCGTCACCCGGGCAGGGACGACGGCAGCATCAGCGAACCCTCTACGACCTGATGGAACACGATCTGGTCCCGGCAGCAGATTCTGCCCACTAGGCCTCTGTCAACGCCAGAGACGTTTAGTACACTTTCCCTGGCCGTTTATGTACCTCTCACCTCTGTTGGGTAGTAGATGGCTAGGGCCTGCTGGCTGTGTCCGGCGGCAGGCCCACTTCTCTTTCATCATCCCAATTGGGTAGGCTTGAAGACCGTTCCTGACCATGTTTTCGTATGAATCGTTCGTCGGAGCCAGCCATCGGTTAACCCCTACGAGGGAAATGGATTTCCGTTGCCTTCTCTTCTTCTGAGGTCTACTATCTACGGAAAGTCTGGAGGATTCCATGAATCTGAGTGAGAGGGTCGGCCCTGGTGGTTTGACGCGCAGGAAGTTCTTAAGAGGCGTGGGAGCAGCCGGTACCCTGCTGATGATGGGGCCCGTAGGGGGCAAGATGAGTCAGGCCTATGGGCTCAATTTGCCTGAACCTGGTCCGGCCGATTGGCCTAGCTTCGGCTATGACCTGCAGAACACCCGCTTTAACGTTCGGGAGAGCAGGCTGGGTCGTGACAACGTCAGTCGGCTGAAATTGAAGTGGAGTTTTCAGGCCGATGGAGTGATCCAAACCACCCCCACCGTGATCGGAGACACTCTCTTTTTCGGGAGCCAGTCGGGTCAGGAATTCGCACTGGAGACACGAACGGGTGAACCCAGGTGGAGGTTTAGGGTTGAAAAACAGGAGGCGCTTCGCTACATGAGGCAGGGGGTTCGCTCTTCCTCCTATTACTCGGATGGTCGTGTCTACTTCGGGGACGGCACGACGAAGGTACGCTGTGTTGACGCGGCCACGGGTGAAGAGATCTGGCAGACACAGTTAACCGACGATCCTACTGCACAGACCCGTTCCTCACCTGCTGTATATAACGGTAGAGTCGTTCTGGGGTATTCTTCCACCCGCGGTAATGCGGAAATCGTTTGCCTGGACGCCGACACCGGGGCAGTCTCCTGGCGGTTCAAAACCGCTCCCGAGGGTGCCGGTGGTTCCGTTTGGGGTTCACCGGCCATTGATGAGAAAGAGCACATCGTCTACAACGTCACGGGCAGCGCCAAGGCCTTCATGCCTCCAGGTCCCATGTTGTACACCGAGAGCATCCTCGCTCATGACCTGGAGAGCGGGGAGCTCCTCTGGTATTCGCAGGCCCGGCCCCGCTCTCCCCATGACCTTGATTTTGGGTGCCATCCCATGATTTTCGACGCCAGAGCTCCGGCGGGATACCGTGGCAATGTGGTGCGAAACTGCGTGGCGGCCGGGAGCAAGGGGGGCTTTTTCACCTGGGACCGTTACACGGGTGAACGTTATTGGAAAGTGATGCTCACCAACGCCACGGCCAGTGGCGGTTTGCAGCAGGACAGCACGGCAGTCGCCTACAATCGGATTTTTGCGGTATCGACTGCAGTCACTCCCAAAGGGACGATGTCGGTAACGGCAGCCCTGGATGCCTACACCGGTGACATCGTCTGGTGGGTTCCCAACTCCTCGGCCAATCACGCACCGGTTGCTGTAGCCAACGGTGTGTTTTACCAGGGACTGATGGACGGTACGCTGGAAGCTCTTGATGCAGAGAGCGGTCGTGTGCTGTGGAACTACAAGCTCCCCACGGCTCACCGAGGGGGTATAGCCATTGCCAACGGAATCTTGTACGCCGGCACTGGTGAACCCTCAGGGGCCACGGAAGAAATTGTGAGGGCGGGCCGCTACTCCATGTACGCTTTCAGCATTGACGGCATATAAAGAAATCTGAGGGGAGGAGTCGGAAGATGTCCCACCACAAAGCCCGAATGATGCGTCGTGACTTCTTGAGGATAGCTGGGGTGGGAACGTTTGGACTCTCTTCCCTGGTCAGGTTTGCTGGTGGCCAATCCACCATTAAGAAGATCACCCTTCAAAGGAATTATGCTGCGGGGCGATTCTACTATGATCCGCTAGGGTTGTATGTCACTCGTGGCGAGACCGTTCAGTGGGTCGCCAGGAGTGAAGGATTTTCAGTTACCGCTTATCATCCTGACCATGACAATCATGAGTTGCGAATTCCGGAGGGGGCGAAGCCCTTTGACACCGGGATCATGTCGGTAAGAGAGACCTTGGAGTATACCTTCGAGGTGGAAGGCACTTATGACTACTACAGCCGGCGACATGAGGTCATTGGTATGGTCGGTCGGATCGTTGTGGGAAGTCCGGGCGGTCCGGGTGAGCAACCCCTGGGCTACGGTTCCAGAGAGGGCCGTGCTCCGATCTTTAAAGAGGTCATCCGCGCATTTGAATTCGCCAAAGCTGAAGAGATTGTCCAAAGGAAAACGATCCCCTATCCGGTGAAGGAACTGGAGCGCAGATTTCCACTCTATTGATTCCGGCCCTTGCCCGAAGGGCCTTCGTGCTTTCGTGCAGTCGTGCGGTCATGTCTCCCACATTCCGGAGGCCTGCGGGCCGTTAAAAAAAGGAGAAATCGATGAAATATTTCCTCTTTTTGCTATTT
>JACZQQ010000080.1 GCA_022545645.1 Acidobacteriota bacterium
GCTTCTTCTGATGGCTGTTGTTGCAGGTCTTCTTCTGTTGCCGCTGCTGCTGCCGCCTCTTCTTCTTCCGGCTCTTCTTCTCGTTGCTGGCTCTCGGCTTCTTCTTCAGTCGGCAGGTCTTCCGGTTCTGGAGGAATGACGCTCTCTGTTGCCATCGACTGTTTCATTTCTTTGAGCCTCGCTTCCAATTCGGCAACGATCGCATCGCTTTCTTCGTCCTTCTTCTTGATCTTGCTCACCGGCTCGTCACCTTCCACCAGGATGGAAAGCAGAAGTTCGGCCGTCACCTCGCTGTGAGGCCGGACCTCGATTCTGTAATTGCCAATGCTTTTGATGGGTTGGTTGAGAACAATCTTTCGACGATCCAGCTGTATGCCAGTGGTTTTGAGAAGATCGGCGATATCCTTGGAAGTCACGGACCCGAAGAGCGTCCCGGTCTCGCCTGATTTGCGACTGAGCATCAGATGCAATTGGTTGAGCTCTTGTGTGAGCAGCTCGGCTTCCTCCTGGTACTTGGATTCTTTTTTAGCCATGGCCAGCCGTTGCTGTTCAATCATCTTTCTGTTTCCGGGTGTTGCAGGAATAGCTAAACTCTTTGGAATGAGATAATTTCGACCATAGCCATCGGCCACTCTCACCACCGTTCCTCTTTTGCCCAGTTCAAACACGTCGTCGATCAGAATGACTTCCATAGCGCATATTCCTCTCACTTCTCGGACCGTTGAAAGGTAGCCCGGCTGGATGACCAGGACAGAAACTGAATTCCGTGAACATTCGCCAGCGACTCAGTCGGGGGTGTAGGGGAGCAAGGCTAGCTGTCGTGCCCGCTTGATAGCCCTGGACAGCTTTCTCTGGTGTGTACTGCACACTCCGGAAATCCGGCTGGGGGTGATCTTGGAACCTTCAGGCACAAACGAACTCAGTATCTTCACATCTTTGTAGTCGATGTAATCGACCTTGTCCGAGCAGAATTTGCAGTACCTTCTTTGCTTCCTCACTTCTCGTCTCCTGCCGCTACCGTGACGGTTGTCTCGCTTTGGATACCCTTGGCTGGTCTAGTTCGTTCATTTCGTTCCTTTTTCTTCTTTCGGCGAGCTTTGAATTTTTCAGCCCGTTTGAGATCCAGATCGACGCGTACCGTCAAAAAGCGGATCACCGAATCACTCACCTTGAATCTTCTCTCTAACTCGCTCACCGCTTCAGCACTGAGTTCTTCCAGCGTAAGAATGATGTAGATGCCTTCAGTGTGCCTCTTGATCGGATAGGCCAGCTTTCTCTTTCCCCACTGCTCGATCTCGGCAATTTGAGCTCCCTTTTCCTCCGCTGCCTTTTTGAAGGTTTCGGTAGACTGCTCCACGTCATCCTCCGTCAGTGTCGGAGCCAGAATCACCACCACCTCGTATCTTCTCATCCTAAAGAAATCCTCTTAAGCAGCTGACAATCACCGTGTTGAGGCTGCTGGTTTTGAAAAAAGTGCATTTTAGCACACTCCCCTGCATCTCCCCAAACTCTCCTAGGTACATCATCGCAGCAAGGGAGCGATGACCAGAGAGACGATGGACATCAGCTTGATCAGGATATTCATGGCAGGGCCACTGGTGTCTTTAAAGGGGTCACCGACGGTGTCCCCCACAACCGCAGCCTTATGCACATCAGAGCCTTTACCGCCGAGATAACCCGCTTCGATATATTTCTTGGCATTATCCCAGGCCCCTCCGGCGTTGGACATGAACAGTGCCAGCAAGACACCGGTAAGTGTGGCACCGGCCAGCATGCCTCCGAGAGCAGCAGCGCCCAGGGTGGTCCCAAGGATCACGGGGGAGGCCACAGCGACCACACCCGGCAGTACCATTTCTCGGAGAGCGGCTCGTGTGGAGATGTCCACGCAACGGGCGGTGTCGGGTCGAGCCGTACCTTCAAGCAATCCCGGTATCTCCCGGAACTGCCGGCGGACCTCCTCGACCATTTTGAAGGCGGCTCTCCCCACTGCTGACATGGTCAGATCAGCGATAAAGAAAGGCAGGATGCCTCCCACAAAGAAGCCGACCACGACTGTGGGATCGAGCAAGTTCAGAGTGGAGATCCCCACCGCTTTGGTATAGGCAGAGAAGAGCGCAAGGGCGGTCAGAGCTGCAGAGCCAATGGCAAAGCCCTTCCCCATGGCAGCCGTGGTATTTCCAAGAGCGTCCAAGCTGTCGGTGATGCTTCGTGTTTCAGGGCCCAGGCCTCTCATCTGTGAGATTCCTCCGGCGTTGTCAGCAATGGGGCCATAGGCATCCACCGACATGGTGATTCCTACGGTCGCCAGCATTCCCACCGCGGCGATGCCGATACCGTATAGACCGGCATAGTTATAGGAAATGAGAATGGTAGCGCAGAGGGTAAAAACCGGCAGGACCGTAGACTGCATTCCCACCGCCAACCCGGCAATGATGTTGGTTGCGACTCCCGTCCTGGAGGATTCAGCAATGTGCCTGATCGGTCTTCCGGAGGTGTACCATTCGGTCAATAGGCCAATCACAATGCCGGCAAAGGTACCTGACAGGATGGCGTAAAAAATACCGATCTCAAGCTCCATGGCATTGATGGCAAGAAAAGTCCCAACCAGCAAGAGGATGGCACTGACATAGGTGGAGTAGCGTAGGGCTGCTGCGGGCCCCAGGGTTCTCAAGACCCTCATGGAAGCAATGCCGATCAAAGAGGCAATCAACCCAATCACGATCACGGTCAGTGGGAGAACCATGTACAGATGCCGACTCTCCAAGGTGATTTCCAGGACCTTCGATGTACCGGTAGCGGCGATGGCGATGGTTGCAATGACTGAACCCACATAACTTTCGAAGATGTCGGCCCCCATCCCTGCTGTATCTCCCACGCAATCCCCCACGTTGTCGGCAATGGTAGCTGGATTTCTAGGGTCATCCTCTGGAATACCGGCCTCGATTTTTCCAACCAGGTCGGCGCCCATGTCGGCAGACTTGGTAAAGATCCCACCACCCACCCTGGCAAAGAGGGCAATGGAACTGGCCCCCATCGCGAAACCGCTGATCGTCGCCACATCAATAAGGTCGTGATGGTAGAGCAGATAAGTGCCGCTGACTCCAATGAGACCTAGGCTGGCAACGGAAAGGCCCATCACGGCACCTCCCGAGAAAGCCACGTTTAAAGCGAGTTCGATACCCGATTCTTCAGCGGCTTGAGTGGTGCGAACATTGGCGCGAGTGGCTGCCTTCAGTCCAATAAATCCGGCCAACATGGAACTCAAGGCACCGGCCAGAAACGTGTAGCTTGTCCAGGGAGAAATGGCATAGTAGAGAAGCCCAAAGACCACCACAATAAACCCAAATAAGATGGTGTATTCACGGCGCAGGAAAATCATCGCCCCTTGATGGATGGCCTCGGCAATTTCTTCCATTGCACTATCGGTGACCCTGATCTTCTTGATGTGGAAGTACAGGAGGCCCGCACAAATCAGTCCCAGGAGTCCCACTACGGGAAACACGTTGATGTAAGTCGTCATACTTCGTTTGCCTTCATCAGGTATGGATTGGAGCCATTCGGCGATCGTTACAGCCTGGATTATGCATAGTCCGGGCTCAGTTGTAGATCGACATGGCTTGCTCTATGCCATCAGACACGAGGGTGTCAATGGCCTTGATGGCGCAATCCAGAGTTTCTTCAAGAACCTTGCGTTCGCCCTTTCTGAAATCGTCCAGAACGAATGCAGAATAATCATCGGGAGGTTCACCCTGTAGGATCCCGATGCGCAGTCGAGGCACGTCTTGGGTCCCCAAAGCTTCGAGGATGGACCGCATACCTTTTTGACCACTTGAGCTTCCCGATGGACGGATTCGAAGGGTTCCCAGGGGCAATGCCAGCTCGTCAAAGACAATCAGCAACTGTGTCATGTCCACGGGGTAGTGCTCCAGGAGCTCCTGCACGGCCCTGCCACTTAAGTTCATGTAGGTTTGAGGCTTGGCGAGAATCACTTCCTCTCCGGCCCGTTCCACACTGCAGGTGAGTGAATGACTGCCCCGTCGCTTAAACTTCCTGCCTGCTTCTGCAGCCATCAAATCCACCAACATGAATCCTACGTTGTGCCTGTTGTTCGAATAGGAGCGACCCGGATTTCCCAAACCGGTGATGAGATACACGCCTGAGCTACTCCTTGTCTTGCTTGGCCCCTTCGTCTTTCCCTTTTCCCTTCTCCTCCGTTTCTTCTTCTTCTTCCTCGGCCTTACCCTTCTTGATCAACTCTGGCTCCTCCAGTTCTTCTTCCTCTTCGGCTATGACCTCGGGTTCTTCCTCCACATGAGGCGGCACTATGGAGAGAATCACCAGGTTTGGATCGGATAGGACGCTGATCTTGGAAAGATCAAGTTGCAAAGCCTCCACTCGAACCGAATCACCGATCTCAAGCTCGGTGACATCCACAGGAATGTGATCCGGCACATCAGAGGGAAAACACTCCAATTCGATTTCCCGAAGGACGATGTCCAGCACCCCTCCAGCCGTCACGCCACTGGCTGTGCCCATGGTCTGGACGGGGACGGCGAAGGTCATTTTCTTGTCCAGAGCCACAACCTGGAAGTCAGCGTGCAACAGGGTCCCTTTGACAGGGTCCAACTGATAGTCGCGGATCAGAACAGTTGTGGAGTTACTCCCCACCTGGAGTTTGAAGATTGTATTATGTCCGGTTTCTGAGCATAGGATTTGGTCCACATCTCCTGTGTCGACGCTGACCGACAAGGTTTCCAGGCCTTGTCCATACAGCACAGCCGGGATTTTGCCTTGGGTGCGCAGGCGGCGGTTTGGACCCTTTCCAACCTCCTGCCGCTCCTCTGCTTGAACCGTTATTTCCGCCATTGCTTCATGCCTCTAAGAAATTAAAAGGGGGTATTATAACCCCAAGCCGGTCCTAAATGAAAAGCCTGCTTACCGAGGTCTCCTCATGAATCGACTTGATCGCCTCACCCAATAGGCTGGCTACACTCAGAACCTTAATTTTCGGTATTCGTTTCTCTTCGGGCAGATGAATGGTATTGGATACCAAGACACTTTCAAAGCCCGACTTCGAGAGTCGTTGGATGGCCGGCCCCGACAGGACGGGATGGGTGGCGGCCGCAAACACCTTTTTGGCGCCTTCGCGGATGAGGGCCTCTGTAGCCCGAACCAGGGTTCCGGCGGTGTCGATCATGTCATCTACGATGATTACATTCCTGCCCTTCACCTCTCCGATGATGTGCATGACTTCCGCTTCGTTGTCGTCCACTCGTCGCTTGTCGATAATGGCCAGACTCGTGCCCAGTCTTTTCGCATAAGCTCTGGCCTTCTCGACTCCTCCGGCATCGGGTGAAATGACCATCAGATCTTCCACCTCCAAGTCGGAGATGTATTGAAAGAAAATGGGCATGGGGAACAAATGGTCTACGGGGATGTCAAAGAAACCTTGAATTTGCCCGGCATGGAGATCCATGGTCAGTAGGCGGTGAGTCCCCGCCGCAGAAAGCAAATCCCCGACCAGTTTGGAAGAGAGCGGTACCCGTGGTTTGTCCTTTCGGTCCTGGCGAGCATACCCGTAGTAAGGGATGACGGCTGTAATCCTCTGGGCTGAAGACCTTTTGAAGGCATCAATCATGATCAGCAGTTCCATGAGGTTTTCATTGACGGGCGGAGAAGTGGGCTGAATGATGAAGACATCTTTCCCTCGCACATTCTCCAGAATCTGAAAATTCACTTCACCGTCACTGAAGCGCTTGAGCTTGACTTGTCCCAAAGCGACGCCCAAATGATCACAGATCTCCTCTGCCAGAGGAAGGTTCGCGCTGCCAGAAAAAACCTTGAGGTTGGACATGCCTATAACAAGAGCAAACCTGAGTTCATAAGAACTTGCCTATAGTGTTCCCGGGAAAGGGTACGACAGAAAAAAGTCTCTCCGATTCCTTCTCGCGTCATGACTGCAGCTGCTTCCTTCACCTGCTGGTCACTGCCAAATCCCAAAAGCGTTGATCCGCTCCCGCACAGCATCACTCGCTCACAGCCTGCCTTTTTCAGGGCCTCCCGAGCCTCAACAAGAACAGGGTAATGTGCGAAAAGGACGTCTTCGAAATCATTTTCCAGGAAAGACCAACCATCTCCCTTTGGGCCCACGGCCCGGAGAAGATCTCGCATTGTAGTCTCCGCCCATTCCCTTGTCAATTGCCCTGTCCCACCGTATGTTCCCCACTTTCCCAAGGCATAGGCCTCGCGGGTGGAAATCTCAAGATGGGGATACAACAAGAGGAGACTTTTCTCCTGCGGCAGGTCGGGCAAGGGAACCACCTCTGCTCCTCGTCCCCACCCCAAGGCGGTGCCACCCACAAGGAAAAAGGGAACGTCCGAGCCCAACTGACCCGCAAGTTCGACGAGTTCTTTCTCACCGATCTTACAGTCCCACAACTGATTCAGAGCCAACAGGGCCAGGGCCGCGTTGCTGGAGCCTCCGCCCAGGCCCGCTCCGACAGGGATCTTCTTCTGCAGCTTAATCCTGATGCCTGCCTGCGATCCGGTGGTCTGTCTCAACAGTTCAGCAGTCTGGTAGAGAAGATTGTCTTCTCCGGGAGCTACTTTTCTCCCCTCGACTTCAATCTCAATCCCCCGGTTAGAGGTTGTTTCAAAGACAAGCTCCTCACTCAGGTCAACGGTCTGATAGAGGGTCTTGATTTGTTGATAGCCGTCACTGCGCTGACCCAGAATTTTGAGAGTCCAATTGATCTTGGCGAAGGAAGGAACGGATAGTCGTCTCAACGTGATTCGACCTGAAACTCAGAGTTTGTTTCCAAGAAGGAGTTCCAGGTCCGTCAGTTTTTTCTGAACTTTCTCCTGTTCTTCGTTCTCGGCAAGTGAGACGGAGTGTCGGTAATAGGTTCGAGCTCGATCGTACTGTTTCAGTTTAGAGTAAAGATCTCCCAGATGTTCGTAAATCGTCGGGTCGCTGTCGCTGAGTCGAAGTGCCAGAAGAAGGTTGGTTTCTGCCAGTTCCAGTTGATTGAGCTTGAAGTAGACCCAGCCCAAGCTATCCAGATAGGCGCCGTTGTGCGGTTCGATTTCCACGGCCTTGCTGATGTAATCCAGTGATTCGAGTAAGCGAAGACCCCGGTCGGCCAACATGTAGCCGAGATAATTGAGGACACCTGCATGTTGGGGATGACTCTTCAAGATCCCTTGAAAAACCGCCTCGGTTTCCTCCAGTTTGCCCTGTCCTTCGTACACGGCTCCCAGTTGGAAGCGCATTTTCTCGCTGTCTGGGAACCGAAACATCCCTTCTCGGATCATCCGCTCCGCTTCTTTGTGATTTTCGTGGTCCACATAAAGCTGGCTGGCTGCCAGGTAGAGTTCTTCGGGACTCGAAGATTCAGCGATCTGATTGTTGAGCAGGGTCACGGCCTTTTCCAACTGATTGTCTGCGGAGAGCATCTGTGCATGGGCAACCACCAGATAAGTCTTGTTGGGCTGCTCTTCATAAGTGTGGGCTATGCTCCCCTTCAAGAGCTGTTCACTCAGGCTCAGAGCCTCCTGGAGTCGACCTGCGTCTTTGAGGGCATAAGCCAAACGCAGCCTGGAGATTTCATCGTCAGGACTTTTCCGGACAACGGCCTGAAACAGCTCAACAGCCTTGTCAAACTGCCTCGTCCGTTGATAGAGGAGAGCCAGACTGATGTCGATGGCATTGATCCTTTGATTCGACTCGCTCATGTCCCGCAAGTGAAGAAAGCGTTCGATGGCTTCCTGGCGCTCTCCCAATAATGCCAAAAGCTCAGCCAGCTCAAAGTTGAGCCTGTAGTGGTTGGGATCGTCTTGCAGTGCCTTCTTGATGACCTCAGCTGCCTCAGCATGCTTGTTGTTTCCTCGCAGCGCTCGAGCCAGGGAAATATTGATGCGAACGTTCTTCGGAAAGGCTGTCACCAATTCCTGGAGAATGGATACCGCCTCGACAAATTGATTCTGGTCGGTCAGCAAAAGCGCCAGCCGGAATCGAATATCGGGATCAGTCATATTATCGAGCGATCTGCTATAAAGTTCGCTCGCTTTTTCACGTTGACCTGCCTGCTCGTAGAGGTTCCCCAGCAATTTGAGGTTTTCAAGGTTGGTTTCATCATAGGCAAAGGAACGTTCAAGCGACTCGATAGCCTCTTGAATCTCGTTGAGCTCAATATGTGCTCTGGCCTTCAACAAGTAGGCTTGAGAGATCCAGGGCTGCAGCTGACTAAACCGATCCAAGATGTCCACTGCTTTTTGGTAATTCTTCTTGGCCAGGTGAAGTCGGCCCAGGTCGTAAAGTGCCTGGCTGTGATCCGGCTCCAGCTCAATCGTTCGCTCGAACTCTTCGATGGCCTGATCAAGTGCCTGAGCCTGATCTGCGGTTCGAAGAGTGGAATAGATACGGCCCAGGAGAAAGTGGGGAGCACTGCTTTCAGGATCCAGTTTGATGGCTTCCTGGCACTCCTCTACGGCGCGCTTGTTCTCTCCGGCTTCCCATAAAGTCTCGGCGAACTCCACTCTCAATGCTCCACTTGTCGGATCGAGAGGAATGGCTTTCTCGAACTCGGAGATGGCTTCACGGTACTCTTGGCGAGATTCGTGCATCTTGGCCAAACTGAAATGGTAGTAGGATCCCGCCAGGTCAGGGGTTTGGGCAAAGAAGTTCCCGGAGCCAAGAAAGGTAAAGAGAATCAACACGGCCAAGCGTTTCATGCGCACTCCATTATGGCACATTCTACTTGAATGTACCCAACGGACGGACCGTATAAGTGTTCTAGGGATTGATGGGTTGGGCCGGAACACTCGCCAAAAAGTGGGGGTTGTTTGCGAAGAAGAGCTCGAGTCCGATAAGACCCTGATCGGATGAGACCTGGATGGAACCTCCGATCAAGTCGGGTAAACGGGGAAAGAGTTCCTTCAACAGCCGCGATTCCCGCTGGGAGGGTGCAATCGACAAAGAGAGACCGTCCAGCAAGGAGCCGTCAGACCCGTAGACTTCGATTTGCACGTTGGCGGTGGCGGGTCCGGGATTGAGAAGGATAAGACGGGTGGATATACCGAAACGTTGCACCACATGGGAAAAGACGAAAGTCTCCATCGGGGGACCTTGAAGCAGGATGCTGGTCATCGCCTGCCCGGAAACACTATTTACCTCGGCATTGCCCACAATTCCGGGAATGTCGGATTCAATGAGGATCCATCCGCTGAGGGCTCCCTGATCCACCAGATTAAAAAGTTCGACCACATTTCTCCTGAGAGAATGAGCTGCCTCCAGCTGCAGATTCACCGGAGCTGTCAGATCCCCTCCCAGATTTCCCTTCAGTGAGAGGGTGAGGCTGGCAGTTCCCGTGCCGGCGTGAATCAGGTTGACAAAAGTCTCGGAACCCGCGAAGGCCTGGACCTCGGGAATATATAGCGTTGTTTGCAGTTGAGCCTGCGGCCCCACCGGAATTCCATTCAGACCTGCCAGGCGTTCATTGTCGAAGTAGCGCTCAAAGGCAAGAACTCCTGTCTGACTGGAGACCCGTACGTAGCCGTCGACAAAGTTTTCGTAGGCCTCTTCGGTGAACACCGCGGTTCGGACCTCCGCTTCCGGATCCGGTTCGCGCAGAGGAGGTGAGGTCAGGACGCCGGCCGGCAACGCACTGGAGATCTCTTCGATCAGTTCGCCTTCGCTGCTAAAAAGACTCATGGTGGCGTCGGTGCTCTCGAGATTGGGGTTCAAAAGCGAGACTATAGTCGCGAAGCCGTCGCGTACCTGGACCTCAGGGAAGATCAGTTCGGTGGAGGTCCTGAAATTGGCCAGCCCTCCATCCAGGCGTCTGAGCTGCAAATCTCCAGTGAAGAAAAAGCTTGCCATTGCAAATTCATCGCTGTCGAAGTTGAGCCATCCGTCGATGGTTGAGTTGGGCGTGGCCTGCACAAGCTCGCGAATGGTAAAGGAGGTCTGCTGGTCTGTTCCCAGGACGATGTCCTCGGGCTGCACAAAGTCGACCAGATCCTCCGTATCGGGATCGTTCAAAAGGAGTCTGCCCGTGGTATCCAGGGCCGTTGTTGCGACCGTCGCAACCCGTGGGGAGTTATTGGCCAAGGTGATGCCGGTAAAGAACTCCTCGTCGGAAAGAAGACGGGGAATCCAGAATCTGCGCGTATCCCTGAACACATCGATCACATTGGCATTGAACCTGACTGCCGTGAACAGGGATAGGTTCGGAGCCCAGGCCAGATCAAGGGCAGCGGCTGGAACTGTGAAGGTGACCCCATTGGCTTCCCGTTCCACCCCTGGGCCGATGTCGAGAAAGCGCGTGAAGACACCCTGGAGGATATCAAAATCGAGCAGAAAATCGCGAGTAGCCGAGGCTACGTACAT
>JACZQQ010000298.1 GCA_022545645.1 Acidobacteriota bacterium
ACACGGTCCTTCTGGATTTGTCGGGACTCATGGACGGCTTGATTGATCTTCTGGACAACTGGGTGGAAAAGGACATCGCTCCTCCACCCAGTAAATCCGGGTGGTTAGAATTGGGCGATGTGGATGGTGACGGGGTGAATGAAAATGAAGCCATCGCGCTACCCGAAGTGGCCTGTCCTCTGGGCCTGTATTATCCCTATCCCCCAAGCCGGGGAGAAGAGGGTGGAGGATATACAGGTTTTGCCGCCTTTGACGGCCGGGGTCTTGAGCCCCTGGATGGGCAGGGGGCTTTCGTGGATATGAATTTGAACCGATACCTTGACCAAAGGGAAAGTGTGGATGAAGCCTGGCATCGACTGGGACTGTTAAAACACGGGGAAGTCTTCAGCCGCAGCAAATACCAAGCCTGTGTCGAGGCGACCGTTGCTCAGTTAAGGAAAGAGAAGCTGATTACCGAACGAGTCGCTCAAAGGTATGTCCAACAGGCCTCAAAAGCCGATTTCCCAGGGCAGTGACCCTGAGGTGCCTCCCACATTCCTGAGGCCTACGCAACCAACCCTTCTACGGGCGGCGCTGGCGGGCAACGAAGGGCTTGATCCCTACGGTCCAGGAGAGGGGAACCGACACCGGATTGTAGCAAACCTTCTCGTCGCAGGCCTGATACTCCAGCGAGCCCGTGAATGTCAGCGTTCCCATTTCTTCAAATTCCGCCCGCTCCTCCCGAAGGGTTTCGGTAACCACTTCCTGCAACAAGGTGAACGGTTTCTGATAAACAGGCACACGCTCATCGAGCGGTTCGAAGTAATAGATCTCGGAAGCAGGGTGCTGTATGGGGAGGAGGCGAACGAAGCGTTGCGGCTCGATTCGAAGGGTGATGACACGATAGCCTTCGGCACCCGGGGCATAGACGTGCATGTTGGGCTGAGGTGTGATTTCAACGGCCAAAGAGAAGAGCTCACCCCGAGCGATCACCGAATCACTGGGATAGGTCTTGATCTGGATATGGCTTGTCGAGATCTCGGTTCCCTGAACGGAAGAGCCTCCTGCGCCCACCTTTATCAGGATGTTGGCGGCCGTGTTTCGTTCCTGATAGAAGTCCTCGAAGAACCGGGCCGTGACCACGCCCTCAGGGTCAAGCATGAATGTGCCGGGATAGGCGATTCCCACGAACCGCTCATTCGGGCTGGTCACCGACACATACACCGGGAAGTCGGCCAGGACCTCCGGGTCGTCCCCATTGGGACCGAGGGCTTCTGCGCTAACCGTGTTTAAAATGCCATACCGTTTGATGGTTGCCGAGCCGACGTCCGAGAGCATGGTGAAGGTGATCCCCTGCTCCTGGGCGAATTTGGCCAGCTGCTCCGGGGAGTCGTAGCTGATGCTTGCCAGTTCCAGTCCCTGCTCGCGAATTTCATCGATCCTGCCCTGCAGCTCGACCAGCTGCGTCCTGCAGTAGGGTCACCAATCCGCCGATCTCACGAAGACGAGCATGGCTCCCTTCGGGCCCATGATCGACTGCAGTGTCCAGGTCTTGCCATGCTGATCCTGCAGGCTGAAGTCGGGTACTCGCTCGCCCACCTGAGGCCCCAGTTTGGAGACATCGATCTTCGTTCGCGTGGGCGTCTGGGCCCGGGCCGCCCAGGTCGTCATCCCCATGAAAAACGTCGCCAACACAATGACCATCAGTCTTCTGGACATTCGTACCTCCTTGATGAATTCAGGATGCTCGCTTCCTTTCCAGGAAACCACCTCATTCTAAATGTTCCCGGGTAGGATCTCAATGGTGAACATCCGGATGAGGGCTGATCGATCGGAAAATGAACATGTTCACGAAGTCCGACCTTCCCTGGATTGGAAAGCTCCCCATGCCAACAGAAGATTAAAGAAGATCATCATGGGGACCACGATGCCGGGTGCCAGCACCATCGGGAACTCAAAGATAAAGACAAATCCAGGTTCGTTCATCCAGTAGTTCATCAGGGGAAAGGTGGGCAAAAGGATAAGGGAGGCTCCGATCAGACTCCAGATCAGCAGAAAGCCCTGGCTAACGGCTTTGCGGAGGAGCAACCACCCCACCAGGATGGCGGAGACTCCAAACAAGAAATCGGGTATGCCGATCCAGAGGACATAACCGGAGATGATCTGCCCTTGTATGCCCTTGATTATTCCGCCCAGTGCCCCAATACGGAGAGCTTGAAAAAAGACCAGCCAATGTTGCGGAGTGCTGGATGCGATACCGTGCAGGGCACGCCGCAGATTTCTGGACAGGATAAAGTTGATGAAAAGAATCGTGACCGGAATACCGGATTGCCACAATAGGGGGATCCGATCCATAAGCGTGACGTGGATCCCACCGATCCCCAGTGCTATGAGAATGACCGTCCAGACTGAAAGTAACAGAACCAGGAAATAAACACTGCGCGCTTCCGCCCCGTTTATCGATTGGTCCTTCCTGGCTTTAGCCGTGATGAATACCCCGAAGGCAAGAGTGAGGAGTGCCAATAAGGGTACCAGAGATAATCTCATGGGGATCTCCTTTTCCCGGCCATGGTATTACCGTCGTCAGTAGTCTGTATAGGATACTGGCGTCCATTTAGGAGGACAATGGATTTTGATTGCCTTTCCTCCCCTACACTCTTAGCATTGATCTAAAAAGGGAGAAGAGAATGAAATCGCAAACGAAAACCGGTTTTCTTTTCGGCCTGTTCTGTTTGCCCACCCTGCTTCTGGCCTCCTCCACGGGTCTGGAAGAGATGGTCGGGGAGATCGATATACCGTATCAGAAATTTGTGCTTGGCAATGGACTGACTCTGATTGTTCACGAGGATCACAAGGTGCCCATCGTGGCCGTCAATGTCTGGTATCACGTCGGTTCCAAGAACGAGAGTCCGGGCAGAAGCGGCTTCGCCCACCTGTTTGAACATCTCATGTTCAACGGCAGTGAACACTTCG
>JACZQQ010000299.1 GCA_022545645.1 Acidobacteriota bacterium
CTGGAGGACTACGTCCGCATGTTCGCTCATATGAGCTTTGAGCCGGCTGGATATACCGACAATCCTCAGATCCCTTTTACCACTTCCATCCCCGACTATATGGTCCGTTATATGGCAACCCAGTTCCTCAGTCCTGAGGTTCAGGAGGCTTTGGGCATCCACAACGTGAAACCGAATGGAAGCATTCAGGACGGTGTGCAGGTGAGCTTCTCCGACCAGGCTAGTCGGCCCAAGAGCAGCAGCGCTACCGAGCGGCTGCTGCAGGAAAGTAACCGGGAATCCCACACCTGCCTCATTTGTGGGAACCTCATGCAGCGCAACGGCAACTGCTACGTGTGCGGTGTCTGTGGAAGCACATCAGGCTGCAGTTGAATTTGGGGACAGACGACTCATTCTCCAATTTCCGAAAATTGGGGAATGAGTCGTCTGTCCCTATCTCTCTGTCAAAACATGGGCAGCCGGAATGCTTTCGACACACCCACTATCAGGCCTGAGGAAGGGTCGGTGTGGCGAAATCCCAGAAAGAGGGCCACATCCCAATAGAGTCCAGCTGCCTTGACCTGAGTCCCCAACCGCAACAGAGACTGCTCTTCGGTTCCGATCCCTCCCGCCCCCACTCGCCCATAAGCGTCGACCACCAGATTGATCTGGTCATTGAGTGGGTGCATCAAGGCAAAGCCGTAAGTAAACAGATCGTCCTGAGCTCCAGGGCTTACCGGATCTCCCAAAACGACCAGACCCAATTCCGTGAAGAACTGGAGCCGCCCGAACTGTTTTTGAAGGAGGAAACTGCTGAAGAAGTTGGTTTCATCATTACTCAAACCATTTTGGTTCGAAGCATTGGGCATCTGAAAGCCGAAACGAGTTCCCAGGGCTGGCCATCCGTTGCCTTCTTCTTTGAGGAGTACTTTAGTGGCCATGGTAAAGTCTCCAAAGTCGCTCGTTGAATTCCCCGAAAAGTCGAGATTCGGCGTGTTGGGAGCATCAAAGCGATTCTTAATGCTCAAGATGTTCTGGATGGTTCCCAGAATCTGGATTTCAACGTTGTCCGCCGCCCCAAAACGCACTCCCACTACCCCGATTCGAGTCAGATCTCCTTCCAGGCCGGAAAAGGCGAAAACGGCATCTTGAAGGAACTCCATGCCGATATCGAACAGGAGAATATTCTTCTTGACCGTCTCCGCCCGCTCAGTGATGAGAGGGCGCTGTTGAGAAAAAAGCAGGGCAGGTTGGAAAATCAAGAGAAGTAAGGGCAGGTATTTCATGGGGACGAATCTCCCAACTCATTCTGAAGAATTAAGTTAGGATCTCTTTAACTTTCTCAAAGAGACTACTGGATTCTTCAGCATCTCCTGAAATTGCTGCTAACTGTTCGAAGAGTTCCTTTTGTTCCTTGGTCAATTTTTTTGGAGTGGCGACCTTGACTCGTACCAACTGATCCCCTTTGCCGTACCCGTTTAAGCTGACAATCCCGCGGCCCTTTAAGCGGAAGACCGTATCGGACTGGGTTCCTGCTGGAATCTTGATCTTTTCGGGCTTTTCCAAGGTGGGCACGGTCGTCTCTCCGCCCAGAGCCGCCTGGGAGAAACTGATCGGTATCTCGCAGTAAATGTTGTTGTCCTGGCGCTGAAAGAAGGGATGCTCTTCGACGGACAGAACCACATAAAGATCTCCCGAGGGACCGCCGTTCGGGCCCCCCTCTCCTTCCCCCATAATCCTCAAGCGAGAGCCTTGGTCCACTCCAGCGGGAATCTTGATCTCAAGTACCTTTTCTTTTCTCACTTGTCCCTTGCCCCTGCACTGGGAACAGGCCTTTTTGATCAACTGCCCTTGTCCTTGGCAGGTGGAGCAGGTTCTGCGAATGGTGAAAAAGCCTTGTTGGTATCGAACGCTCCCCTGCCCTTGGCAGGCGGTGCAGGTGCTCAAACCCTCTTTAGGATCTGCTCCTGTACCGCGACAGGATTTGCAAGTTTCCTGGCGGGGAATCTTGATTTTCGTCTTCACGCCCGCCACAGCTTCCATAAAATTGATCTCAAGATCGTATCGAAGATCTGCTCCCCGCCGAGGTTGGTTCGGCTGTCTTCGGGAACCCCCGAAACCGAAAAAATCACCCAGGATATCACTGAAATCGGAGAATACATCGGGATCGAATCCTTGAAATCCTCCAGCCGATGAATTGACGCCAGCATGCCCAAAGCGATCGTATCGAGCCCTTTGATCAGGGTCACTCAATACGCTGTACGCTTCGGCTCCCTCTTTGAACTTTTCCTCCGCCTCCTTGTCCCCGGCATTCTTATCGGGATGATGCTGGATGGCCAACTTCCGATAGGCGCTCTTGAGTTCCTGCTCACTGGAGTCTTTTCTGACCCCGAGTATTTCGTAGTAGTCTCTTTTCTGCAAAGCACTCTCCTGAGGTACGACCTAGCCGGGATCATGCAGAAGCCCGGTTAGAGACACTAGAGAAATCATAAGATCGCTCTGGGGTGCTGACAAGCTGGCGGTGGCTTGCTTATTCTTCCTCTCCTTGGCCTTTCTCTTGGGCCACGGCCGGTTGTTCGGCCGGGTGAACAGCAACCTTAACCTGCGAAGGGCGTAATAGTCGGTCCTTGAGTTTGTAGCCCTTGCGATATTCATCCAGAATTTCACCCTCTTTGTACCCGGTGGTGACCTCTCGGACCACCGCTTCATGGACGTTCGGATCAAAAGGCGCTCCCACCCCGGGTATTTCAATCACAGCGAACTTCCGGAGCACGGACTGAACCTCCTTGAACATCAACTCGTAGCCCTCACGGTAGGCTTCCAGCTCGGAGTCACCGGGTGCTTCCGGTAAGCTGTGGAGCCCTTTCTCGAGGGCGTCCAGGACGGGTAACAATTTCTCAAGGACACTGGCCTGAGCGGTGAGACGCAACTCCTCTTTTTCTTTTACGACTCGTTTGCGATAGTTCT
>JACZQQ010000081.1 GCA_022545645.1 Acidobacteriota bacterium
CGACGACCGACAGAGAGATCACCCGCAACCTCCATCAGCCCAAAGGGTGGCGGCGGGACGGCGGCGATTTCTTTGTCTCTCCTCCTCCACGATGTCACTGACATCGCGTCGTCGTCGCTTCGCGAACTCGACACCGTCGCGCTCGCCACAAACGTCACCGTATTTATGGAACGAGGCACTTAGGATCCCAGTGCCAGCTCCATGAGCGGGAGCAAATCCTCGGGGTCCAGATAACCGGTCACACGAGCTTCCTGAACTTCATTTCCCTGAGCATCAATGAAGACCACTGTGGGCAGAGCAATCATGTTGAACTGTCTTCGCAACGGCTCGGACTCCAAGGACAGGCCTTCGGAATCGAGGGACTCGTAGTCGGTCACATCAGCCCTGACCGTCAAAAAGGGTCCGGTGGCTTCAATCACTCTTTCATCACTGAATGTGTACCGCTCCAGCTCATGACAAGGTACACACCACTCGGCGTAGAAATCGAGAATGACGGGACGGCCCTCCTGTCGAGCCTGATTCAGAATATCGGGGCTATAGGGTTGCCAGGAAATCTCCGGCCCGGCGTTGCCGCAAGACAGGTGGAACACCAGAATAGATAAAATCGCCACTCTCTTGCACCAGAAGTCATCTCTTACTGCCATTTGTAAGTTCATCCTACCAGGCATCCCTCAATCGGCAATCTGAGATTCGGGATAGCCGCTGACCCATTCGTACCATTCCGTCATGTAACCATCCGCCGGCGCAAGATTCCGCTTTTCGCCCGTGTCGTTAACGGCATTCCCAAATTCATCCCACAGCCCACCTTGATCGTCGGCTAGCCGAAAAGGACTCGGGCTGACTTGATGGTAGGTTCTATCCTTCTGATCTCCCTGCAAGCGAAAGGCCACGACGGTAAGTTCACCCATCTTCTTGAGCAGATAGGACTCATTGGCAAACTCGTATTTCATGACCTCCTTTCCTTCCAGAAGATCCAGTGGAAAAGCGATCGATTGGTCTCCCGCCAGGTTGGTCACACCAAAAACAAGGACGTTGGCTTTCAGACGAGTATCGTCCATGTTGGCAACGTTTTTGAAACCGTCGGGAAGATACTCTGCACCGATTTGATTGTGCTCTCCACGTCCATGTTCCCTCTCTTCGAACTTCCTGCTGGCAAACAACACGTCGGTTTCAGGATAGCGTTTGACCCAATCCCCCCAGGGCTCCAACACCAGAGGAATCCGATCCATTCGCGAGGGATGCAGCTTCCCTTCAAAGGTTCTACCCGTAAAGGGGGACCACACGGTTTGAGTTTGATAATCATAGATCGAAAAGGTTCCCTTAGCGATCCCATGAATCTGAAAACTGAGCGTCCTGCCTTCAAACCTGTCCAAAACGGGCGTAAAGGCTGAGGCCCCGCTGCAAATCTCGCAATGAGCCAAAAGCACGGGAGCCTCGCCAATGGTGTCATTCACCACGTGATAGGCCACCAGAATCCACAAAGGGTAGGCTCTCGCTTTTCCGTTAACCACGACTCCCGCCACAATATCTTCATCGTCCATATGGTTGGCTAAATCAACGGGCACGACTCCCGGGTTGTTCAAGGGAAGGAAAATGAACCGGGGAAAGGGGCTACTCAAGGCAAGGGATTTCTCCCAGGCCGAAAATTGGACATCTTCACCCCCTGTTGAGACTTGGCCTACCTCTGCCTCCGTACTGGCAGAACCACAGGCCCCGGCTATCACAAGAACACCGAGAAGGGCTAAATAAGCAAGAGTTCTCCACATTGATAACATCCCTCGCAACATACCTATTCCTCCGGCCAAAAGCGAAAAAGTGTTCCTAGTTTAACATCGAGCAAGACAGAGGAAAAACAACCCTACCTAAAACCAGTTGTCTTTCAGACAATTGCAATCTGTGTAGGTAGGAATACTTCCCTGTGGGCAAGAGTCCCGAAATCGGCAAGTTACCCCTGGTGACAACAGTCACAATTATCCCTCCCCAGCCCAGGTACACTCTTGTCTAGTTATGGCTGTTCCTTTAGGGCCTGTGGGTTGTCGTTTTCGGCGACCTTCAGGCCCCCCTTCTTTGACTCACTTTTCCTCAGGCCCTGGGGCGCAGGAAAACTTTTCCCACGAGAGTAAATAATGATTATGACCAACAGAAAGAACCTTCTGAGCAAGTTCTCGTTGACGTTAATGATTTTTGGATTTCTTTTTGCCAGCTCAAGTTCACTCCTGGCTCAGGGAGGGACGGGACTTCGGATGGGAGTGAGCATCGATCCCGACCAGATCTACTTCGGGGGTCATTTTGAAGCCGGACCAGTCATGGAAAGCTTGTGGGTTCGGCCCAACCTGGAAGTAGGAATCGGCAACGGTATCACTTCGATTAGCCTGAACTTTGAGCTGGCTTATTGGATACCGCTGGAGAGCAGGTCATGGAAGACCTATATCGGAGCCGGACCAGCCCTCAACGTTTATATCGTCGAAACGGGCGCTGGCGGGCGGGATAGTAACATCAAGCCCGGGTTCAATATCCTCATGGCCCTTGCTCACCGCGACGGACTTTTTACCGAGCTGAAGCTGGGGGCCCTGGATAGCCCGGACCTCAAGTTCGGAATCGGATTTACCTGGAGATAGAGCCTGCCCCCAGGTCGTCTGGATTCTTTACCTCTTGTCCGCCCTTTCTTGCTTTTCTGAGCCCTCCCTCTAGAACACCCACCTACCTTCCTCAGAAATACAACTAGGTCTCGAATCTCGAGCAGGAACTCCTTGAGACTCCCACAGGTGAGCACTTATACTCATCCAGCCCGGAGGACTCATACTACGAAAATAGGAAGATCCTGTTGAACTCGATAAAAACCGAGACCCACAGACCCGTAGGATACGGGGAGCTGGTTCGTGGCAATGCCAATTTTCGTAACCTGTGGCTTGGCCAGATCATCAGTCTGCTGGGTGACTGGTTCAACCTGATCGCCTCGGCTGCTCTGGTTGTAGAACTCACCCAATCGGGATTTGCGGTGGGCGGCCTTTTCCTGGTCCGTATGCTGGCTCCTTTTCTGATCAGCCCCATCGCCGGGGTGGTGGCGGACCGTTATAACCGTAAGCACATCCTCATTCTGACGGACATCCTTCGGGCCATCATCGTTCTAGGCTTCCTTTGGATTCGAGCACCTCAACAGGTCTGGCTCCTGTACACACTAACAGCCATCCAGCTGGCTCTCAGCGGATTCTTCTTTCCCACCCGGACTGCCATACTGCCCGATGTTGTCTCGGGCCCGGAACTGGGAGCAGCCAACGCACTCAGTTCCACCACCTGGTCGGTCATGCTGGGCCTGGGTGCTGCTCTGGGTGGAATCGTTTCCGGGACATGGGGCATCTATCCCGCCTTCGCCATTGATTCTCTGACTTTTGTGGTGTCCGCCCTGTTTATCGTTCAAATCAAATACGATGCGGCAGGCCATCTGGATGCCTCCGATAAGACGGTTAGCTCAGCACTCCATGAGTACCTGGAGGGGCTGCGATATCTGGCCAACCACCTGGAAATTCTGGTGATGGCTCTGCACAAGGCCGTTGGTGGTCTCTTCTTTACTTCCGGACTTCAGGTCATCCAAGTCGTCATTGCTGAGAGCGTTTTCCCGATTGGCGAAGGAGGCGGTATCAGCCTGGGCCTGATGTTTGGTATCGCGGGAGTGGGGACGGGCATAGGCCCCATTGTGGCTCGCCGCTTTACCGGTGATCGGGGCCGGCCTCTGCGGGTGGCCATTTTGCTGGGTTATCTGCTGAGCAGCCTGGGTCTGTTGATCACCGCTCCTCTGTTCAACTTCGAAACCGTTCTGGTGGGAATTCTTCTCCGGGGGATCGGAGGTGGAATGCTTTGGGTGTTCTCGACCCAACTCCTCTTGCAGTCCGTTCCCGACCTCTTTCGAGGTCGAGTGTTTTCTACCGAGTTTGCCACTTTCACCCTCATGAGCGCCGCCGGTGTATCCCTTGTCGGTCTCGGTCTCGACTCTTCACTGGGTTTATCCGGAGTATTGTGGTGGATCACTGCTCTATCGGTGATTCCCTCTGCCTTATGGGGCCTGTGGCTCATGACGGCAAAATCGCCAAGCTCGTCCCTGGAACATCCGGCTGAACCCTGAATTTCTTCGATTCTTCCTCACTTTTCCTGCTATTATTTGTAGGGTACCTATGGCCAAGCAAAGCCCCGCTGAGCAAGAACTCACTGAACTTCTGGGAATGCCTCTGCACGCCCTCCAGGAAGAATTCATTATGGTAGCGGCTATGCAGCGGCAGATCATGCCCGATCCGGATCGGATCGAAGTGTTCGCGGATTATGATATGCATGGGAAGACGATTCCCGCTGCTATGGCAGGCGGGGATTACTACGATTTCATTGATCTGGAAGGCCGTTTCAATATCCAGAACAAGATTGGAATCGTGATCGCGGACGCATCCGGTCATGGCCTGGCAGCCGCCATGTTGATCCGAGACTTCAACACCGCCCTTTACATGGGAATCTCTTTTCAATCCTACTATGAAAAAGCCACTACCTCGTTACTGTTCACAAAGATGAACCGTAGGATGTGCCGATCCTCTCAACGCAACCAGTACATCTCCTGTTTCTATGGAGAATTGCAAAGGAACGGAATTCTGCGTTATGTCAACGGGGGGCACCCCAGTCCTGTCCTTATCCAAAAGGATCAGCTGATGTCGCTGGATGCGGGGGGGCTTGTTCTCGGAGCCTTCAGGGATCTTCCCCTGGCCCACGAAGTGGGTGAGGTACAGCTGGAACAGGATGACATCCTGGTGTGTTTCACGGACGGAATTCTCGAGGCCAACAACAGCGAAGGTGAAGAATATGGGCGTCACCGCCTCATCGCACTGGCCCAGGATAACCGCCATCTTGGGGCCCGTGACCTTTACCGCATTATCATGGAGGACGTGGGAAACTTCAGCCAACATCAAAGCCTGGCTGACGATCAGACCCTCGTCGTGATCAAAAAAGAGGGTCGAACATGAAAGAAGTAACCGTATCGGCACCCGTCACCAGAGCAGAGGCTGTCAAAGCCGGACACCGGGAGTTTATCTTTCCTTCCGTGGCCCCCTACTACCAGGATCCACTTGTTTTGGTCCAGGGAAAAGGAATGGTGGTGGTGGACTCCGAGGGGACGGAATTTCTCGACTTCTTCAGTGGAATTCTCACCGCCTCGTTGGGCCACTGCCATCCGGAAGTGGTGGAACGGATTCGCCAACAGGCGGGGATCCTGGGACATACCTCCACCCTCTATCTGACCGAAAACCAGGTGGAAGCAGCGCGGCGTCTGGCCGACATGGCTCCCGGGGAACTCAAGAGCTCCTTTTTCACCAACAGTGGGACCGAAGCCGTGGAAACCGCCGTCATGCTCGCCTGCTGCTACACAGGCAGAAGCGAAGTACTCGCCCTGCGCCACTCCTATTCCGGCCGAAGCTTCCTGACCACCAACATTACCGGGAACGCCTCCTGGCGTCCCCTGCCCAGCTCCATTGCAGGAATCAAGCACGTGATGTCTCCTTATCCCTACCGCTGCCCCTTCCGAAGACCCTGTGACGAGAGCTGTTCGGAGGCCTTTGCGCGGGATTTTGAGGAGGCCATCCAGACCACCACCAACGGCAGTCCGGCCGCCTTCATTGCCGAAACCATCCAGGGAGTGGCTGGCTATATCGTCCCACCACCCGGCTACTTTCAGAAAATGGTTGAGATTATCCATAAGTATGGGGGCCTCTTTATTTGCGATGAGGTCCAGGCCGGCTTCGGCCGTACCGGCGACAAATGGTTCGGAATCGAGCACTGGGACGTTGAGCCGGACATCATGGTTATGGCCAAGGGAATTGCCAACGGCTTTCCCGTGGGTGCCACCATTACCCGGGAGGAGATTGCAGCGTCCTGGACGACCAAGAGTATTTCCACCTTCGGCGGCAACCCCCTGGCTATGGCCGCTACCACCACCACACTCGATGTCATGGTCAAAGAGGATACGCCGGGGCGTTCGGCTCTTCGGGGAAAGCAACTCCGGGAGGGACTGGAGGTCCTGGCTGAGGAGTATGAGTGGATCGGGGAGACTCGGGGAATGGGCCTGATGCAGGCACTGGAGTTGGTCGAGGATCGAGAAACCAAGAAGGAGAGCCCGGAAAAGGCAAATGCATTATTGGAAGCCGCCAAGGCTGAGGGCCTCCTGGTTGGGATGGGTGGCAGAAAAGCCCATGTGATTCGTCTGGGCCCCTCTCTGCTGATTACGGAGGCAGAGGTGGAAGAGGGCCTGGAACGTCTCGGCCGAGCCTGCCGTCGTGTAGAGGAAGGCCGTTGATTGCCGGTCTCCCCTGGACGGCCTGGTTATTGCTGGTTGCCGCAGTGGGACTGGGTCTCATGGTGGAACTCATCTTTTACTTCCGCCATCGAAAAGTTCGGACACCGACGGCTCCGGAGCAGCCAGAGTGAATCCGGGTTTCACCATCATCTCCGTTCTGGTCCTCTACTTAGTCATCCTCCTGGTCATCGGCTTTTGGGGACGTGGTGAGTCCACAAGCGTGGCCGGTTACTACGTGGCCGGGAAGAAGCTCCCCGGCTGGGTCATCGCCTTCAGCTCCAATGCCACCGGCGAGAGCGCATGGTTGCTGCTCGGTCTCACCGGCGTGGGATATCTGGTGGGGATCCACGCCCTCTGGATCGTGCTGGGAGAGATCCTGGGCATTGCCCTGGCCTGGACTCTGGTGGCTCGTCCCTTTAAGGCATACACCGACCGCTACGACTCCATCACCGTTGCTGACTACCTGGAAGCTCGATTCCGGGACTCACAGCACCTGCTCCGGCTCCTCAGTGTGGGGATCATCTTTACCATGGTGATCGCCTACACCGCGGCTCAGTTGACCGCATCCGGAAAAGCCTTCAGTTCGTTCCTGGGTACCACCTATATCACAGGGGTTTTTATCGGAGCAGGAGTGATTCTCTTTTACACCACGGTGGGGGGCTTCAAAGCGGTGGCTTACAGCGATCTGCTGCAGGGGATCCTCATGTTTTTGGGCCTGCTGATCCTCCCTGTTGTGGGCATTGCTGCTGCCGGAGGATGGACCTCCCTGATGTCGCAACTGCAATCGGTGGACCCGAGCCTGTTGTTGCCCATGGGCAAATTCGGGCTTTCGGTGCCGGGTGTGGTGAGTGCCCTCGGCTTTGCCAGTATTGGATTCGCCTTCCTGGGTGTTCCCCAGATTCTGGTCCGCTTCATCTCAGCACGGGATCAGGGAGAGATCATCACGGGCAGCCTGCTGTCCGTGATTTGCATGGTCGTCTTTGAGACGGGAGCGGTGTTTTCCGGAATGGCCGGCCGGGTTCTCTTCCCCGGCCTGGACGATCCAGAAACCATTCTCCCCACCATGAGCGCGGAGCTCTTTCCCGCCCTCTTCACCGGGATCTTCCTGGTTATCGTTCTGGCCGCCATCATGTCCACGGCCGATTCCCTTCTGCTGCTGGCCTCCTCAGCGGTGGTCCGTGATGTGGTTCAGAAGATCTTTAATCCCGACCTGTCGGAAAGACAACTTTCTTTCTACGGGAAGCTCACCACCGTGATCATCGGTGCGGGCGCTTTGGTCTTCGCTCTGGCTGAGGTTCGGGTGATTTTTTGGTTCGTGCTCTTTGCCTGGTCCGGCCTGGCATCGGCCTTTACTCCAGTGGTCTTCTGTTCTCTTTATTGGAAGCGTACCACTCGAGCCGGGGCAGTGGCCGGAATGGTGGGAGGCTTTTTGACCAGCATGATCTGGGTGCTGTTCCTTAAGGAGTGGTCCTACGATCTTTACGAGATGATCCCCGGTTTCCTGGTGGGATTCGGCCTGACTGTGGGAGTGAGTCTGTTCACCGAGGTTCCGGAGGGAGCCGAAGAGGAGTTCGACGAGGTGCACCGGGCCCTGCGGGCAGCTGACAACTGACAGCTGACACATACGAAGAGGTCAGGAGACAGGGGAGAAGATTTCTCATTTTTGAAGATTCGGCACCTGAGGTGCCTCCCACACTCCGGAAATGCCCCTACACAACCGCACGACTGCACGACTGCACGTCGTCACGAAGTGACGACAGCGCGAAGCGCCCTTGATAACGGGTTCATCACCTCCTAAAATGGTGGACTCTTGAAAGGGGGAAAACACTTGGCAAAACGCACAGGTTTTTGGTCTCTTGGTCCTACCTTGACCCCGCTTCTCTTCTTGGCTGCTACTGCCGCGATGTCCTTTATGGGCTTCGCGGAAGAGAAGATCTCGCCGGCGCCCGCCTTTTCGGCGGATCAGCTGAGGGCTCTACCTACCGATGGCTGGATTACCAATGGGGGCAATGTCTTCAACCAGCGATTTTCGCCCTTGACCCAAATCACGCCCGAGAATGTGGGGAACCTCAAAGCAGTTTGGCGGGTACATTTGGGTTCCGGCCTGGAAAGAAAGTACTCGGGCGAAGCCCAGCCCATCGTCCACAAAGGAGTGATTTACATCGTCACCGGCGCTGACGAGGTCTCCGCTGTCGGAGTCACTTCGGGTCAGATCATTTGGAAGTACAAAGCCAATTTAGACCCGGCCATTAACACCGTCTGCTGTGGATGGACCAGCCGAGGGGTGGCACTCGGAGATGGCAAAGTTTATGTGGGGCAACTGGATGGCCTGCTGGTGGCGCTGAATCAAGCAACTGGAGAGCCTGTCTGGTCCACTCAGGTTGGGCGCTGGCAGGAAGGATTCACCATTACCAGTGCTCCTCTTTATTACGACGGCCTGGTAATCACGGGAACCGCGGGCGGGGACCGAGGGGTCAGGGGGCGGGTCACAGCCTACAATGCCAGCAGTGGCCGCCAGGTATGGCGATTTTACACCATACCCGGTCCGGGCGAGGTTGGCCATGAAACCTGGCCTCAGGATTCGGATGCCTGGAAAAAGGGCGGAGCAGCGGTCTGGCACACGCCCGCTGTCGATCCCGCACTGGGACTCATCTACTTCTCGACCAGCAATCCCGGGCCGGATTTCAATGGCAGCGTTCGCGCCGGGGACAACCTTTTCTCTTCCTCCATTCTGGCCATCGAGGCCAAAACCGGAAAATATCGATGGCACTTTCAGGAGGTCCACCATGACCTCTGGGACTATGACTCCCCCAATCCCGTTGTCCTGTTTGACCTGGAGATCGATGGAGTGATGCGCAAGGCTGCGGCTCAAGCCGGTAAGACCGGCTGGGTCTATATTCTGGACCGAATCAGCGGAGAGCCACTGCTGGGAATTGAGGAAAGGCCCGTGCTCCAGGAACCTCGGCAGAAGACCTCCCCCACCCAGCCCTATCCCAAAGGAGACGCTTTCTCACCCCAGGAGATAACCGAAAAGGTTGAGGGCACTCTCGTCAATCAAGGCCGAATTTTTACTCCCTTCTGGACGGAGGGTGTGCTGGTCAAGCCCGCCTCCCGGGGAGGGGCAAATTGGCCACCCAGTTCCTATGACCCTTCTACCAACTATCTGTATCTGTGCGCGAGCAATCGGATCGCGTTCTTTAGAGGTGGAGAAAAGGATGAGGTGCCTCCCCCTCCAGGTGAGGGCTATATCGGTGGTACCTTTGGCAGCAGTGCAGTGCAGCCTGAGTTCTCGGGAATTTTCGCTGCCATGGATATGAAAACAAACCGTCTTGTCTGGCAGAAAAAATGGATAGAGTTCTGTTACAGCGGATCGGTGGTGACGGCGGGCGGCCTTGTCTTTGTGGGGAGAAGCACCGGTAAATTTGTCGCTTTTGACGCCAGCAACGGTCAGCAGCTGTGGGAGTTTCAGACCGATGCCGGAGTGAACGCACCGGCCACCGTTTTTGAACAGGATGGCCAGCAATACATCACGGTACTCTCGGCAGGTAATCTTTTTGGAAGAGGCCCTCGCGGAGACAGCCTATGGCTGTTTTCCTTAAAAGGAACACTGGGTCCCACCCAACCGCCGCAGTAGACGGTCTCTAATCACACATTTCCCCAGACAATCATGTGCCGATCGCTGATCATTTCTACCGTGAAGCGGTTCAAGCCCGCTTCATCCAGTTGAGACCGAATCTCATCTGCTCGGTAAGCAGCCTTCAAAGAGTGGTAAAAGTCCCGCTTGAGAATCTCAGGCTCACTGGCGACATAGGTTTCGGTGAACTCCTTTGCCTGCACCTCGCTGGCCGGACGCATCAGGTCCATGACAAAGACGGGTGCTTCAGGTCGCGCAAACTGTTTGACTGTTTGCCAGAGCACCTGGGGATCTTGCAAATGGTGAAGCAGGCTGTTGCTGATCACCCCATCGTAA
>JACZQQ010000300.1 GCA_022545645.1 Acidobacteriota bacterium
TGAAATCCCAAATTCTAAATCATAAATTCCAAACAAATCACAAACCACAGCCGGCAGACCGGCTGAAATCTCAAATTCCAAATCACAAATCCTAAACAAATTCCAAACTCCAAGCTCCAAATCACGAAAAAATTCGGTCTAAACAGTCCGTGAGCCCACACTCAGAAGTTTAGAATTTGGAATTTGTGATTTGGAATTTGTTTAGGATTTAGGATTTGTGATTTAGGATTTCTCTGAGTCTATTTGGAAGGATTCGCCGCAACCACAGGTTCCGGTGACATTGGGATTGTTGAACTTGAAGCCTGCTCCCTCTATCGATTCCACATAGTCGATCTCGGTACCCTGCAGCTGGGCCATACTCCGCTCGTCCACGAATACCTGAATCCCATCCACCTGGATCACTTCATCGCCTGTGCGACTGTTCTGCTCCAGATTCATCACGTACTGGAAGCCCGAGCACCCGGCGGCCTCAACGGAGACTCGGATGCCGGAATAGCTTTCCGACTGTTCGGCGATGAATTCCTTGACCCTCTTCACCGCCCCTTCACTTAGCGTAATCATGGCTTTACAGCTCCTCTTAAACCGGTTTTACCGATACTTCAATTATAAGATGGTACCCTGATTCTTTCAAGTCCTAGGGCCTTCCAGAACCCTTTCAGTAGGTCTTGACCGAGGAGGCTTTGAAGATGAGATGGATCTTGGACCCTTTGGCCAACTGCATTTCCTGAAGACTTTGAGAGGTGATGAAGACTTTGAAGACCAGGCCCGCATTGATCTCCAGTTGAATCAGGGAACCCTTGTGGATGATGTCCTCCACGGTTCCCGGGAATTGATTCAGGGCTGAGGAGTGCATGGGCTCAAGCGAGAGGGTGATCTCTTTCGGTTGGATGAGTGCGTAACCGGGACCCTCATGATCGGCGAGCACGTGGAGAGTTGCCGAATCCGTTTTGAACAAAGCGGGGAAGTAGCCCTCGGGCTGTGGGCTCGGTGATTGCAAAGCAGAGGATTTTGAGTCAGCCATCGACTCGAAATGCCCAGCGAAGAGATTCTCGGCTCCCAGGAAGCGGGCGATCTGCACACTTGCCGGCTTGGAGAACACTTCCTGAGGTGCTCCCGTTTGAACCAGCTTTCCCTCCATCAAGATGCCCAGTCGGTGACTGATGTATAAGCCCTCTTCGAAGTTATGAGTCACCATGAGGCTGGTGATCTGGATTTCACGGTGAACACGGCGGAAGGCCTCGATCACACCCTTTCGGCTCTGGGGGTCGATGGAATTAAAGGGTTCGTCCAGAAGCAGGATGTGAGGACGGACCATCAGGGCGCGACCCAGAGCAACAAGCTGGCGCTCGCCACCGCTGAGAACCGAAACCCTGTGGGACAGGAGGTGCTCGAGTCCAAGAAGCTCAATCACCTGAGCAAACAGGGTGGTGTCGTTGGCCCCATAGCCTATGTTCTCGCCCACATTGAGATGGGGAAACAGGTGTGCTTCCTGGAACAGGATCGAGATACGGCGTTGATCGGGAGGAAGCTCGGTCACATCGGAACCATCGACCAGAATCCTTCCTTCATCAGGTTGGGAGAAACCGGCCAACAGCTCCAGAAAGCTTGATTTCCCGGCCCCGGTGGGACCCAGTAAAACAAAAGTCTCGCCTTTCTGGATCTCCAGCCTGGGGATCTCCAGCACAAAGGGAGCCAGGGCTTTCTTGAGCTCTTCAATAACCAACAACGGGGCGGTTCCTCATCTGAAGGGTACGCATGAAGAAGAATAGAATCACGCTGAGCCATATTAATATCACGGCAACCGGAAGAGAATAGCTCAGTCCGAAGGAGGAAAAGCGGTCATAGATCAGGACGGAGGCGACTTTGGGGTTGTAGACCAGGATCACGATGGATCCGAATTCGCTGATGCTTCTGGCCCACATCATGATCGCTCCCGCCAGTAGATTCCGGCGGTTGAGTGGAAGTGCCACTCGAAAAAAGGTTTTCACCGGACCTACTCCTAACGATCGAGAGGTCCACTCCATCTCACGAGGCACAGCCTGGAAGCCCGCCTGAGCTGCGTTGATCAAAAGAGACACGCTCACAAAGAACATGGCGATGACGATCCCCGTCCAGCTACCGATGGGGGAGAGGCCGGGACCCCAGTTGGCAAAGACCAGCAGCAACGCAATACCCGCCACCGGATGAGGGATGACGATGGGCACATCGACAATACCCTGGATGAATTGCTTGGCTTTGAAGTCGCTGCGGGCCAGGAGGTAGGCCAAAGGGGTTCCCACCAGCAGTCCCAGCAGAAGAGCAATGAAACCACAGAAAAAGGTCAGGCCCAGAGATTCCAGGACCTCTGGATCCTTCAGGGTCTCCCACAGTGTGCCGGGTGTGGAGCCGAACATGAGATAGAGCACGGGGACCAGCACGAAAAGCAGGCAAATGCCGGAAAGTGCTGAAAGGATAGCATTCCAAAGAGTGATGGGTTTCATGGTGTCGACTCCTGTGAGTGTACTTCAAGAAGGGGGACGCTTCGGTAGCCCAGTTCCCGATAGAGCTGCTGCACTTCGGGACTCAAAAAGAAGTCCAGCAGGCGTGTCGCCCAGGGATTGTCCGGGTTGGTCTGGGCGATTGCATAGCGGATGGGTGTACCCGTCATTTCAACCGTGGATCCGGGTTGCTCAGCGGTCACTTGCAGGGAGACGCGAGAGTAGAGATCCCGATGGGCGTCTTCTGCCAGTGAAACCTCGGCGGGTAGGGTCAGGAACCGGAGATTATTTTGCAGGGCGGTGGACTTGTAGAGGAAGGCGAAGTCCAGAGCATTGCTCTGGAGCAGGGCCACCAACTCTGAAGACCTGGGGCGCAGCCAGCGCTCATCGAGGCTGTCCAAAAACCGCTGATACAAGCCCGGGCGATCGTAGTGGAT
>JACZQQ010000082.1 GCA_022545645.1 Acidobacteriota bacterium
TTCTGGAAGATTTTCAGTGGTGGATTGTTCCTCATGCCAACCCTGACGGAGAAAAAGTCAATCGTTCCTGGTACACCGACAGCGATGAACAGATCGATTTGATTGCCTATCTCAAACACGTCAAACGCGAGATGCCGGGTGATGACGTGGAGTTCGGTTTTCCCCGTGACCCGGCGGACCGCGATGCACGCCCCGAGAACAAGTGTATTGCCGCATGGTGGATGAAGGCACAGAGCGACTTTCATCTTCATGTCTCCTTACATGGAATGGCATTTTCCGGTGGCCCCTTTTTCTTGATTGAACCCGCCTGGTCGTCCCGATGTGAAGAGCTGAAAGCGAAATGCAGGCATACCGTTGAGGCATTGGGATATCGGCTTCATGACGTTGACCGTCAGGGAGAGAAAGGATTCTCTCGACTGGAAAAGGGATTTGCCACTCGCCCCGATTCCAAAGCCATGACCCAGTATTTTCTGGATCGCCAGGATGAAGTCACTGCCAGTAAGTTTCGCCCCAGTTCCATGGAAACGATTTGCTCCCTGGGTGGTGATCCCCTCACGCTGGTCACTGAAATGCCGCTATTTCTTCTCCCCAAAGTGGGTGAGGTGCTGGGTCCTCCCGATCCGGAAGCGGAGCGATGGAAAAGTCGTATTGAAAAATGGAAGGTCCATCTCAGATCTGATCGAAGTGAGGCCGACCCTGTGATGGAAGAGGCGTTCCGTCAAGGTCTGGCCGCCATGCCTATTCGGGATCAAATGCAGCTCCAATGGGACTTCATCGTGGCCGGGCTGGAACAAGTACAAAGGTGAAGCCTGACCAACGTACTTCTGCAGACCCCTGTGGTAATATCCCAAGCAGGATTATACTTGGCCCGGATGATGCATCGTCCGGGTTCGATTCTTGACAGGAACCGGCGAAAACGGCGGCAGCGCGAATGATTCAACAGAACACCGCTGACCTGGGTCGTTACCCGCAGGAAGGCTCGGCGATATCCATTCAAGGAGAGTCCAAGCAGGCTCTCGCCGCTACCGTCGTCACCAGCTCTCCAGCTGAAATCTGGCTGGAGCTTGCCCGACCCACCTCTCAGAACCTCTTTCAAGAGGGAGAGGGAGTTCGAATCAAATACTGGGATGAGGAGGCTGTTGTCTATTATTGGGATGCCAAGGTCATCAACATCACTCCCTCCGGCAAGCGGCACGTGGCCATCTCCATCCACGACAAAGGGGTGACCGTACAGAGGAGGAAATCTCCTCGGGTGAGTGTGCACATTCCTTTCTGGTTCACGGTCATTGATGCTGCAGACACGAAACTCATCGGCGAGAGAGTCGTCGATTCCCAAACCGAAAATATCAGCGTCAGCGGATTGTTATTTAAAACCCGTCTTCTTTTGCAAGCGGGGGATAAATTGGAAATGCACCTTCACGTTCCCCTTTCCCATCCCCTGAATGCTGTTGGATGGGTGGTTCGATCAAACCCTTTTGAATTCGACGGGGAACCTCTTCAGTTGGTTGCTCTGGAGTTTCTTCAGATGGAAGAGGAGGAGCAATGCCATCTCCTGGAGTTTCTGGTTCAATACCAGAGTCATCAGGCCACAGTGAAAAATGGACCAGGATGATGCTCTTCAGATCAACTCGTCCACTTATGAGTGGTCGGTAAGAATCTTCACGATTCTGAAGAAGATTCTGCGAGTCAATCTCAAGCTGCACCATAAGGGCCAGGTCGACGCGGGAGACATCTTTCTCTTCAACCACTTTGCCCGTTTCGAGACTTTTATCCCCCAGTACCTGATCTACCAGGAAACCGGGGCCCAGTGCCGCTCGGTGGCCTCGAAGGATTTCTTCGTCGAGGGATCTGCATTTTCCAACTATCTGTTGAGCGTGGGAGCGGTACCCAATGACCATCCCAGGCTTCTTCCTTTCCTGGCCGAAGAAATCCTTCGGGGTCGTAAGGTGATCGTCTTTCCAGAGGGCGGAATGGTGAAGGATCGCCGGGTGGTGGATCGCGAAGGTCACTACAGCATTTACTCGCGCATGGCCAAGCAACGGCGCAAACACCACACCGGAGCCGCTGTTTTGGCACTGGCGCTGGACGCCTTCAAGGCGGCGATCCTGCAGGCCCATGAAACAGGGAACGTTAAGCGTTTGGAGTCGTGGGTCGAAGCCCTGGGCATGGACGGTGAGGACACACTGCTGGCCGCAGCACGTCGGCCCACTCTGATCGTACCGGCTAACATCACCTTCTATCCCATTCGAGTGAGCGACAATATTCTCCACAAGGTGGGAGAGCTGGTCGGCAGGGGACTGAGCCGGCGGCTTTCTGAAGAACTGCTCATCGAGGGAAATATCCTGCTCAAGGACACGGACATGGATATTCGCCTGGGTGTCCCGGTGCAGCCTCCCAGGTTCTGGCGCTGGTGGGAGCGAAAGCTGATGATTCAAGTGAGTCGCAAGATCGATTCTTTGGATGGGTTTTTTGGGCTGGCAACCGAAGGGGGAAGTTGGGATGTTCGCCTCATAGCACGGCGCATGCGGGACAAAGCCGGAAAAATTAGAGACGAGTACATGCACAGGATGTATACCGGCGTGACCGTCAATCTCAGTCACCTGGCCTCAAGTATCATGCTGACGCTGGTCAACAGAGGGCAAACAGAGGTGGATCACGCACTTTTCCACAAGATCCTCTATCTGGCGGTGAAACACGTACAGAAGGAACCTTCCATTCATCTTCATCGAAGCCTCAAGAATCCTGAGGCTTATGGTGGAGTCCTTAAGGGACGATGCCCTGGGCTTGAGCGGTTTCTGAAAACCACCACCTCCATGGCTCTCGTCGAGAAGGTCAATGGACAATACCGTTTTCTCGCCAAGCTCCTTAAGGAAAACGAGTTCGACGAGATCCGTATCGAGAACCTGGTGGTCGTCTATGCCAACGAGGTGGAACCCATTCCGGGGGTCTCCCGCTCGGTCAGGCAGTCGGTTGAAGAAGCTCCTGTGCTTGATCCCCAAAGGCTGGCGAAGCTGCGCTTTGACGACGAACGGGTTGCTTATGCCTGGGATAAACAACGCTTCTCCAAGCCTCGCCATGAGGAAATCAACCAGCAGGAGACAGCTACGGAAAGCGGGGAGCCTTTCCTGTTCCTGCCGGAGGAGGGAAAGGAGCTGGGTGTCGTCCTGGTTCACGGGTTCTCAGCCTCGCCTGCTGAAGTCCGCCCCTTCGCTGAGAAGCTGCAGAACCTGGGTTATCCGGTGATCGGAGTTCGACTCAAGGGTCATGGGACCTCTCCTTGGGATCTCCGGGAGCGGAGTTGGCAGGACTGGCTGGAGCCGGTGCGGGAAGGTCTTCAGATTCTGTCGGCGTTCACCCCTCGCCTCTGCTTGGTCGGATTCTCCACCGGCGGAGGTTTGTCCCTTCTCCTTGCCGCTGATCAACCGGATGGCCTGGTTGGGGTGGCGGCCATTTCCACTCCCATGAAGTTCCGGGACCGCAGAATCATCTTTGTCCCGCTGGTGCACACCGCCAATAGGTTGGTCCGGTGGGTCTCATCCTTGGAAGGCATCATGCCGTTTCGAGCTACCGAACCGGAGCATCCCCACATCAACTACCGGAACAAGTCCGTCCGAGGTCTGTACGAGCTGCGCAGCATGATGGAGGAACTGGATGAGCGTCTGCCTGATGTGCAGTGTCCGGTAATCCTCATTCAGGGGACTGACGATCCCACGGTGGATCCGGAAAGCGCCGAACTCATCCACAAGAAGCTGGGTACCCGCCAGAAGGAAGTGGTTATGGTGCCTGCAACCCGACATGGAATTCTGTACGAGGACACTGGGGACACTCAGGAGAAGATCCTTTCGTTTCTGGCGGCTCTTGCCTCGAAGGAGGATGCCGGCGGAATCAACTGATTAGCCCGGATAGCTAGGAGGGAGATATGAAACTCTTGAACCAACCGTTTAGGCAGTACTTTAGAGAGGCTCGACTGGGAATACTACTATTGCTCCTGGTGGCGGTGATGCGCTTTCTATTCCAACCACTCTTTCAGATTCCCCAGGATCAAGGGACTCACTGGGTGAGTCTCACCATCATGCTCCCCATCATCATGTTGTGCTATTCGGTGAGGGTGGCACTCAAAGGCGGAACTTTTCGCGATCTGCTTGCCCTGGCTGCCTGGTTTGCTCTTTCCGGAATGCTTTTTGTCATGCTCGGCATTGCCATCGATGACTTTGCGGGAGTCGATACCTACTACACGGTTCCAGGGGAATCGAACACTTGGGGACATATGCTCGCACATGTCGTCGAGGGTGTGATTCTTACGCTGTTGCTGTGGGGAATCGGGTCAGTGGTCTACCTGGTGGCAGGAGGGCGCAAACGAGCAGCGTCTATTGGTTCAACGCTTTGAAAGAGTTCTGATTTGGAGGGAGGGGTACAGAGGCCATGCGCCCTGTCAACAAAGGCTGATAGGGCGCATTCCCTGTGTGTCTTGAGGAATTAGTCAGACCACAAGACTGATTTAAGATGATTAAGCAAGGTGTTACCTCCCTCTTAAGGGTTTTCGTTTGTAAGGCGACCAGCGTGATCGGTATGGTGTGCTGGACCTTGGGTTAATGTGAGTTTCGCGCTGAATAAAGCAATTCCTGTTCCCAAAGTGGTAAGTGCGCAAAAAAATCTTATAACTTATTTAAATTAAATGATTTAACTGCCTATCTAAGGAGTGCGTTTAGAGGCTGTCTATCCCATGCTTTTGTCTAGCCCGATTGTCAGAGAGCACCCAATAAGTCTTGCCATGGACCGATAAAATCTATCATTGCAATGAGTTAAGCGATTTCCAGGAGAATTGGGACAGAATGTAAACCGAAGTTTACATTCTGGAGTGTAAGCTACTCGGGTAAATCCAGTGGTGTTTTTTCCCCAATGGGGTATTGGGCGCTGGCAATCAACTCGTTGAGGAAATCGACTCGGTTGGCCGGCGACGGGTGAGAAGCGAAGAAATAGGACAGAGGACCTTCCGGCTCCTCCTTTTGGATCCTTTCGAAAAAATCAGTGGCCCCGGCCACATGATGGTAGGTTTTTTGAAGGAGATGAAGGCCAAATTCATCGACCTGTTGTTCCTGTCGCTGGGAGAATCGAGATTCTACCCTGGCCAGACTGTCCTGGAGAAATTGGGTAATTCCGCTCTGGTCTCCCAATAGGGTGGCGGAGAGAACCAAAAGCACCAGTCCCCGCCCCAATCCTTTGAGATGGTGGCGCTCGGCGAAGTGTCCCAGTTCGTGTCCGAGGATCATGGCCAGTTCGTTTTCCGATTCCACTCGATCGAGCAGACCTTGATAGAGCACGATGTGTCCGCCGGGCAGCGCCATCGCATTGACCATTGGATTCTCCTCGACATGGATCTGGTAATCGAGTGTTTGTGAGGGCTCATGCTCGACCAACCGATCCAGGATGCCCTGAAGGTATTGCCTTTCGGGTGAGTCTTCGACGGCGTAGTTCCCCAGAAACAGTTCACCCAGGGATCGTTCCACGCTCTGGGGTATGCGGGGGACGACCACCCATTCCAAGGCAAAGCCCAACAGGACGTAGACCAGTATCAGGGCTCCGAGAATGCCTCCAGTCAGGATGGCAAACTCTCTCAACGGATGGGTTGTGGAAGTGTTGACGTTTTTGGTGAGGAGCTTGGGTGTGTACTTCAAAGCGTCTTTTTCAGCTTGATTGCCGTACCGTAGGCAAAGACCTCAACGCTGCCGATCCCGTTTTGGGAGGTGGAGCTGAAAATGCTGGCCGTTTCCACTCGCGTATTGACGATGATATGACTACCCAGAGCCTCATATTTCATCCTCAGGATGGCCTCGCGGCGTGCCCGATCGATCAGCGTCTCATAAGCCGTCATCCTGCCTCCCATGATATTTCGAAGACCCGCCAGGATGCGCTTGAAATAGTCGATGGAGATCACACAGCTTCCGGTCACCAGAAACGATTTAGCGATCTGATCCACTTCGGGCAACATGTTGCTGGTAACGGTTGGCAGTCGGAGGGAGGCCTTCTCGCGCAGCAGAATGGATTTGTAGTGCCGATGCTCCGTCACTCGACCGGCAAAGTACCCTATCGTCAACAGGCTGAGGAAAAGGGCCAGGTCAAGCATCGGCTTTTTGTTCTTCTACTCGATGCGAACGGCGGTACCGTAGGCGAAGAGCTCTGCTGCTCCTTTGGCGACCGAGGAGGTGGCGAAGCGGACATTGATGATGGCGTTTGCTCCCAGCTGGCGGGCCTGTTCGATCATCCTTGAGGTTGCCTCCTCACGGGACTCCTGCAGCAGTTTGGTGTACCCCTTCAGTTCCCCACCGATGATATTCTTTAGACTGGCCAGGGTGTCCGTGCCGATGTGCTTGGCACGAATGGTGGCTCCCTGGACCAATCCAAAGTGTTCGACAATGGTTTTACCGGGAACGGAATCGATATTGGTCAGGAGTATCGCAGACTCATTCACCCTTTGAGTATAACAAACGCAATATCCGGTCCGGTGAATGAGAGAGAAATTTCTCCTAGGACTTTGTGATCAGATGAGTGTCCTGGACCAGAGGAACGTTTTCTTCGCTCTCCTCGTCGACAGCTAGGGGCACGGCCTGCTGTTGGGCAAGGGGTCCAACCAGCTTCCGGGGGTAAGCCTGTCGGTTGACCTGAAGGGAGAAAACGTCGAAGCGCTGGTAGTGGCCTGTGACGTCATGCACCATCTTGCCTCGTGCGACCTCTTCCAGGTCGAGATCAGCGTACAGGATCGTTTCCCCTTCGTCCTGGGGACCCACGATGTAGTCACCCATCGGATTGAGGATACCCGAGTGACCTCCCTCGCCGATAAAGCTGGAACGCGCCTTGGAGTCCAGTTGAAGCACATCTTTCATTTCTTCGTTCCAAACCGAGCAAACCGAGAGGACGAAAATACGCCCTTCGAAGGCGTAATAGCGCATTCGAACGTCCATGGTGTGGAACTGGCGCTCATAACCCTTGGTGCCAAAGGAAGGCCAGCTGGCAACGTGAACCACTTCACCTTCCAGCAGCAGGGCGGTACGGGCCAGACTGTTGATGTTCTCTCCGCAGATCAAACCGGACAATCGACCGAAAGGAGTGTCATAGGTGCCCAACGTACTCCCATCACCTCCCGTGTGAACCAGGCGCTCCCAGATGGTAGGCACCAGCTTTCGATGTCTGCCCAGGAAAGAGCCATCGGGCCCAAAAAACAGCTGGGTGTTGTAGAGGGTTCCATAACTTCCCGCTTCCTTTTCCGCCACCCCCATCACCACATAGGCCTTGGCACGCCGTGCCGCTCGTCCCAGGGCCTCGGTGTCGGAGCTTGGGGCGACAACTGCATTCTTGAAGAGTTCCAGATTGAAAGTGTTGCAGATTGGATCGTTGGCCAAATAGAAGTCATACCAATAGGGATGTCCCGGGATGAAGCATTCGGGAAAGCCGATCACCTGGGCTCCGGCCTCTCCGGCTTCCTCGATCAGTCGACAAGCCTTGGCCACAGTTGCTTCGCGATCGAGTAATACCGGTGCCGCCTGGACGGCGGCCGCCTTGAGCTTCGGAAATGTATCACCCATTGCTTTACCTCCTATCCAGCGTTGAAGATTGGCTTTAGAGAGGATTGTATCCTGAGAAAGGATTGTATCCCGGAAGGAAAAGGTTGTAAAATCCTCTCGCTTCCGGTACTTCAGCGGGATTATCTTTTGATCTTGAGAGCAACGCTTACTCTTCTTTTCGTCATCAGCACCTTAACCTGGTTGGGGCCTGAGGTGTCGTGGGCCCAACGACCCATCATGCCCGGTGGATATCGTCTTCCCGAGTACCTCCAGCCGATCACCCTAAAGCCGGTGTTTCGACCAGAACCCCTGTTGCAGGCAGCCCGGCAGGTCATGGGTGATGTGGCTTCCCTGGTGCCGGGGGAACAGGTTGTGATTCTCTCAGACTCCAGCATTAGTCCTTTGCTGCCCCAGGTTTTTGAGCAGGCTGCCCGCGAAAAGAAAGCTCAGGTCCGGGTGCACTCTATTCCTCTATCGGCCGCTTCCGATACGGCAACCTTACTTCGGGAACAGCACTGGAAAAACTGGTGGCCGAAGGCGGTGTGGGATGAAGTGCGCACAGCCGATGTGGTTGTGGCTCTGGCCTATTTGAATCCTGAATTTCTGAAGGAGCCGCTTATTTCCGGACAGATCGAGAGCGGCCGACTCCGCTTTATTTCCGTCACCGCGGTTCCCGAACTGCTGGCAGCGCCTGGAGCTCTTTATCCGCGTGAGATTATTGACCTGCTGGCGGAAAAAATATCTCTGCGACTCCGTCGTGCCAAGACCATTCGGGTCACCGATCCGGCGGGCACCGATCTGACTTTCACCCCCGCCGCGGTCACCCGTTCTGCACACTCTCTTTCTCGCCCCTTTCCCTATAACGCCACGGTGCAGGTGACCCCGGACCAAGACCTGAAGGGTTCGGTTGTCACTCACGGTGTCTCAACCGGGTTTATGCCTCTCCTGCGTATGGACATCGAAGCAGGTCGTATCGTCTCGCTTCAGGGAGGCGGGGAAATTGGAGAACTGCTGAAATCACGGAACCCTGAGTCCTTCCAGTTGCAAACCCTCGATTGGTCCCTTCATCCCAAGTCGGTTCGCCTTCCCCAGCCCTTAACCGGTTCCGCGGCCCTTCACAATCAGCTGGCCAGCGCCGGAAGAGTGGGTGCCATGCGTCTCGGTTTTTGGGGCGAGGATCGTTCACAGTCCTTCTTCTTTCAGGTCTATTTTCCTTCCGTTTGGGCAGACGGCGAGGAGGTGCTTCGGGAGGGCTACCCGGCGGCGCTGAAGGACCCGGAGGTCCTCCAACTGGCGGAAGCCATGGGAGGAAGGGAGTTGCTGGTGGTCCAGTGCACGGTTCTACCGGGAACGCTGCCGGAACCCAGAATGCCGAAGATCGACTCCATCACCCAGGTCGATCCCCTTTTGCCGGCCCTTGAAATCCTCATCCAGGATGTGGCTAAAATTCGCAGGGGTGAAAAGGTTCTCATCGTCAACGACGATTCGGTGCCCGGACTGATTCTGGAAGGACTGGAAGCTGCCCTTGCAGAAACCGGGGCTCAGGTGACAACAATCAGCGCCGAAGTTCCTGACGGAGAAGTGGAACCTATTGCCCTGTTGCAACAGACCGTGGGGCGTAATTTTTCATCCGACTTGAGAGAGGCCATCGAAGAGGCCGATTGTGTTCTTTCACCCGCCTATTTTCATCTCTCCGATCTGACCGTAGAGGGTCAAGACCTGGACTCCTGGCTGGAAAGTATTCACACCCGTTGGGTGGGGGTGGTCGCTATCCCGGAATTGCTGGCCTCAAAATGGGCCACCTACCCTCCTGAACTGCTGGAGCTCATTGGAAGTAAAGTCGAGGAAGAGCTACGAGCGGAGCAGACCATCATTCTTTCCAACAACCAGGGAACCAGTCTCATCTTCGATTACGAAGTGATGAAAAGTCCTTTTTATAGGAACTGGTCCATATTTCCCGGCAACGTTCGTTTCCGTGTGGTCCCCAAAAGCCGAGGTGTGGAGGGAATCATCGTCACCTCTAACTTTTTCACGGGAAGGGTGCCGCGCACAGAGGTTCACATCGGTGAGAGTCAGGTCGTACAACTGGATGGGAGCGCCAGAACGACGGGGGCGGTGAAGACGGCGACTGCCCAGGGAGGGTTTATTGAATTCAGCTTCGGAGTGCACCCGAAGGCCTTTGCCGTACCGGGTGAGGTGAGGGGATTTTCCTCTCTCCTCTGGTCTCACTATGCGGCCACTCAACGATCCGGAATTGTCTCTGTTTTGCTGGGCCCCTGGTCGGGGAATCAAGGACGTCTTCGGTTGGCCATGTTCTTCACCCTCCTGAACGCGGGAGGGCCGAGAATCATCATTGACCTCGGACATCTGACCGTGCTCGATGATGCAGAGGTCCAGGAGCTGGCTGCCCAGCTGGGATCGGTTGAAGATCTGCTCGAAGAGGAGTGGATTCCCGCCATAGGGGAGAGATGAACAACTTAAAAAATTCTCTTAGAGGGTTCTTTATAAGACTGGTACACTACCCAAAACGCAATCACTGGGGAGGTGATGGAATGAAAAAGTCATTTGTTGCAGTGACACTCTTGCTGTTCAGCGCGGTTCTCTGCTGCGGCGAGCTGGCTGCCCAGAGTGCAGATCTGGAAG
>JACZQQ010000301.1 GCA_022545645.1 Acidobacteriota bacterium
AAAGGATTTTGATCTCTCCGGAGGCAGCCTTTTCCAGGATCTTTCTCACATCCGATTTGAGACCCAGTTCCTCGGCCCCTCGGCTGTTGGGGTTCTTGTCCCCGCGAATGAGAAAATCATCTTGAAAGCCTTCCTCTTCCCAGGGATTTCGATATCCGATCTCCTGAACTCCCATCGATTCAGCGAAGATCTTCCGGATCAGGTACAGCTCTTCGTTGGAGAGTTGCCCGGAAGCGATCACGCCGATGCTCTCAGGCCCAAACTGCTCCAGAGTGGTTTTCAAGCCTGTGGAAACCTCCTGAAGCACCTGTTTCCACTCCGATGTTTGGAGCTCTCCCTGGGCCAGACGAAGCTGTGGGGACTCGATTCGATTGTGGTCGATGAATTCGTAGCCAAAGCGCCCTTCGTCGCACATCCACCAGCGGTTCACGTGAGGGTTCAGGCGAGGTTTGAGTCGCTGAACCCGCTTTCCTCCGGCCTTGTAGGAGAGAGAGGTATTGTAGTGAATGCTGATGTTGCATCCTCGTGAACAGCCGTTGCAGATCGATTCCTGGGTGGAGAGATACCAGACCCGACACTGGAAGCGAAACTCCCTCTCGGTAAGGGCGCCAACCGGACAGATGTCAATGACATTCCCCGAGTAAGGGTTGTCCAGAGTTTTTGTCGGAGCCAGATCAATGACCGAGCGGTTTCCCCGATTGAAGACTCCCAGTTCGTTGCTTTGGGAGATTTCGTCGCAAAACCGCGTGCAGCGCGTGCACAGGATGCAGCGCTCCTGATCCAGAATGACGTGCGGCCCGATAGGGAGAGCCTTTTTTCGCTTGATCTTGTCCTCCAGAAAGCGGCTGTCGTACTGGCCCACGGACATGTAGTAATTTTGAAGGTCACACTCTCCGGACTGATCGCAGACCGGGCAGTCCAAGGGGTGATTGATCAGCAGGAATTCCAGCATCGATTTGCGGGCCTGCTTGACCTTCTCCGACTCGGTGCTGACCTTCATCCCGTCCTGGGCCTGGGTGTGGCAGGAGATGGCCAGCTTGGGCATTTTCTCGATTTCAACCAGACACATCCGGCAGCTGCCGGCCACCGAGAGTCCCGGGTGATAGCAATAACGGGGGACGTGGATGTCCAGCTTTTCAGCCGCCTGAAGGACGTTGGATCCAGTGTCGACTTCTATGCTTTGTCCGTTGATTTCAAGGCTAGGCATCGACGGTGGTTTTCTTTTCTTCCAGATCACACTTCTTGTGAAGGATGTGATATTCGAATTCAGAGCGGAACTTCTTGACGTAACTTCTAAACGACATGGCAGCGCCGTCACTGAGAGCACAGATACTGGTCCCGCTCATGTTATCGGCAAGCTCTGCCAGGTTGTCGATGTCCTCCGGGGTCCCGGAGCCCTCTGCGATACGGGTCAGAATCTGATAGACCCAAGCGGTTCCCTCACGGCAGGGAGTGCATTGTCCGCACGATTCATGGGCGAAAAAGCGCATGATATTTTGACAGGCCCGAACCATGCAGACCTCTTCATCCATGACAATCACCGCTCCGGATCCCAGCATGGAGCCTGCCTTCATCAAACTGTCGAAATCCAGAGAGACATCGAGGTCCTCCTCAGTGAGGATGGCTGCCGATGCCCCGCCGGGAATGACGGCCTTGAGCTCCTTGTCACCCAGGATCCCGCCCCCATGCTCATAGATCAACTCTCGCAGCGAGGTTCCCAGGGGCAGCTCGTAAACGCCGGGTCTCTTGACGCATCCGGAAAGAGCAAAGAGCCGGGTTCCCCCGTGGTGTTTACAGGCGATTCCGGCAAACCACTCGGCTCCTTTAAGAAGAATCTTGGGGAGCTGGGAGAGGGTTTCCACATTGTTAATGACGGTGGGGCAGCCAAACAGACCCACCACCGCGGGAAAAGGAGGCTTGAGTCGAGGCCAGCCCTTTTTCCCTTCCAGCGACTCCAGCAATCCGGTCTCTTCTCCGCAGATATAAGCGCCAGCGCCGCGATGGAGGTGTACATCCAGCTGAAAGTTCTTCCCCAGGACACGCTCGCCCAGTACCCCTTCTCGATAGGCTTCATCAATCGCTTTCTGCAAGATCTCGGCTGGACGGACGTATTCACCGCGGACGTAAATATAGGCAGTGTGGATACCGACCGCGTAGGCACAGATAATGATTCCCTCCAGAAGGCGGTGAGGATCCCACTCCAGGATGTAGCGGTCCTTAAAGGTTCCCGGCTCTGACTCGTCTGCATTGACCGTCAGGTAGATGGGCTTGCCGGTGTCTTGAGGGACAAAGGTCCATTTTCTGCCCGTGGGAAACCCGGCACCCCCCAGGCCGCGCAGATTGGATTGGACGACTTCATCGATGATGTCCTGAGGCTGCATCTCAAAGAGGGCCTTGCGTGCCCCCTCATATCCGGCCTTCTTTCGGTACCAGCCCAGCTCCTTTGCCTGGCTGTTTCCGAAGTGTTCGGAGACTAACTTGACAATGGGCATGACTTATATCGTGCGCGTGGGAGGCACCTCAGGTGCCGAATTCGTGCTGTCGTGCTGTCGTGCATTCGTGCTGTCGTGCTGTCGTGCGTGGGAGGCACCTCAGGTGCCGAATTCCTGCGGCTCATGCCACCTGCCTCCTAACTCCCGACTCCTCTCTTCTGAATCCTCACTTCTGCCTCCTGCCTCCTGACTTCTGGATTCTTCTCCTCTCCCCTCAAACCACAATATTGACCAGCTTGTGAGGCACAACGATAATCTTTTGAATCGTCTTCCCTTCGATGTAGGCCTTGGTCTTTTCGTCATCCAGGGCAAGGGTCTGCATTTCTTCTTTAGAAATTCCCGGTAAGGCTGAAACCCTGGAGCGAACCTTGCCATTCACCTGGATGACGATCTTGACT
>JACZQQ010000302.1 GCA_022545645.1 Acidobacteriota bacterium
AAGGACTTTGCCGCCACTCTTAACCAGGTGGTGCAGTGGCTGCAATCTCGGGACTGTGAGACCGTCGTGGAGGAAAGTATTGTTCAGGCACCACCCCTGGACAACGTGCTCACCGCACCTCGTGAGAAGATGCCGGAACTGGTAGACGTCATCGTGGTCTTCGGCGGAGACGGCACCATGCTCTCGGTGGCCCGCTCCATTCAAGGTCGAAACACTCAGATCCTCGGTGTCAATGTCGGTTCTCTCGGATTCCTGACCGAGACCACCCTGGATGAACTTTACCCCGTACTGGAGCGATTGCTGGCCGGGAAACACACCACCAATCGCCGCAGCATGCTCAAGATTGAGGTTCATCACTCCAACGGGACGGTTGAGACCTACCACGCCCTCAACGACATCGTCATCAACAAAGGAGCATTGGCCCGCGTGATCAGTATGGACGCCTTTGTCAACGAGGATTTTATCGCCAATTTCCTGGCTGACGGGATGATTATTTCCACTCCTACAGGTTCCACGGCATACTCTCTGTCCGCCGGCGGACCCGTTCTCTACCCCACCCTCGACTCGGTGGTGATGACCCCGATTTGTTCCCACACACTGACGAATCGTCCACTGGTGATCCCTGCGGAAAACAGCATTCGTGTGGTGGTGAAATCGGGAGAAGATGTCATGCTGACGGTCGATGGCCAGGTGGGCGTGGCTTTGAGCGAGGGAGAAGAAATTCGCTGTACCCGATCAGAATATCAGATCGATCTGATTCAACACGGCGACAAGAGTTTCTTCGACGTGCTGCGGGAAAAATTCAAATGGGGAGAAAGATAGCGCGCCAGGCGCGCTCGTGCTTTCGTGCTTTCGTGAGTTCGGCTTTTGGGGCAGCTTAGTGTCTCGTTCCATAAATACGATGATGTTTGCTGATGGGGCTTGCGAGGGGAGATCAAGGAGCGAGGCACTTCTGTGATGAGCCCACGAAGGCACGACTGCAGGCAAGCACGAACCTATGAAATACGGAATCGTTCTCGATAGCATCTTTACACGACACAACACCCCGGCAGGGCATCCGGAGCGTCCCCAGCGAATCGAGGCAATCCTTCAAGCCGTCCAGGGGTGGACTCCCTCCGGGCAGCTGGTGCGAGTAGCGCCCCTTCCAGCACAGGAGGAATGGATCCTGGCCGTGCACACCCGTGAGCACTGGCAAAGAATCCAGGATACTTCGGGACAAGCGGTTTCTCAGCTCGATCCGGATACCTACACCAGTCCTGATTCATTCGAGACGGCCACTCTGGCAGCAGGCAGTGCCGTGGCTCTTACCGATGAGCTCTTACAAGGAAAAATCGACTCCGGATTCGCCCTGATTCGGCCGCCCGGCCATCATGCTGAGAGCAACCGGGTGATGGGATTTTGCCTGTTCAACAACGTCGCGGTGGCCGCCGATTGGGCACTCCGAAACAGTACGATGGAAAAGGTGGCCATTGTTGACTTCGATGTCCACCATGGAAACGGAACCCAGGAGATCTTCTACGCCCGTTCCGATGTTCTGTACCTCTCCGCCCATCAATATCCTTTTTACCCGGGTACCGGCCACTTCAACCAGCTGGGTAAAGGGCAGGGTGAGGGCTTCACCGTCAACTTTCCTCTTCGTGCCGGTGCCGGAAATCCATTTTACCGCGATCTCTTCAGTGACCTGGTTCTTCCCATTGTTCGCCAGTTCGATCCCCAATTAATCCTGGTCTCAGCAGGCTATGATGCTCACAAGAATGACCCTCTGGCGGGCATGAATCTCGATGTGGAGGGATTCGGCCAGCTGGTTACCTTGCTCAACGCCCTGGCCCAAGAGGTGTGCGAGGGACGTATCCTTTTTGTGTTGGAAGGAGGCTACAATTTGAAGGCTTTGTCTGAAGCAGTCGTTTGCACCATGGATACCAGCATGGCTCCCAAAACCTTTCAGATCGGGAAGAAAGAGCACACAGAGGAATACCTGAGTTATCGAGAACAGGCGAGGCGGGTTTTCTCACCTTACTGGGAAGTGTGAGGGGAGCAGACCGCAGACCACAGACAGCAGACAGCTGACAGAGTTGGGCCTCGGAAACTGGAACTAAAAATCCGGTTGGCCGGCTTTTTCCCAGGCCATCCACCACAGGCACCCCACCCGGTAGGCGGCCTGATTGAGGCGATTTCCTAAAACCCCACCCACCTCGTCGAACATGCGCTTAAAGTACTGATCAGGATATTTCTTCCCCTTGTTTGCCTTCCCCAGGTATTGCTTTCGGTCTATTTCCAATTCGGAGACGACTCTCCGATCCGCCAGCAGAATATCGTCCACCCACTGATAACTCTCCACAGCCACATTATGAAGCTGCCCCATCACCGGTCTCAAATCGGTTGGAGCGGCTTTCGAAAAGGGAACCTGTTCAAGGTACAGATTGACCAGGTCGCTTTCGAATCGGGAATGGATGCCCAACTGCCCGGTGAGCTGACCATCGAAGTTCTCGGTGGTATGGAAGGGTTGGTGAAGATCTCCGACATAGTGGGAAAGATCTGCGGAATAAAGCAAAATCTGTTCAAGGTTCTGGCGATGGAAGGCTTCGACCAGCTTCTCAAAGGTCCTTTGAGCTGCCCACAGGAGGGTTCCGTTCTTCTCGACTCTTTCCTTCCCCAACCGACCCACCAGCCGGTCGTAGTTCAGGTCCAAATCGGAGAAGGGGAACTCCCCATAGAGTTCCAGATCAATGAAGTGGCGAGAGGGTTCCTCAGGATCCTGATCCTTTCGGTAATCAGGGCCCATGGTTTGTTGAACGACCGTGCTGCGGTGTTTTGAGAACAGCTCTTGGAAACGCCCCTCCAGGTTGTCCATGGCCCGGTTGGTGATCCATCGATGCCCGGCAGG
>JACZQQ010000083.1 GCA_022545645.1 Acidobacteriota bacterium
CAGGGAGACGCGAGAGTAGAGATCCCGATGGGCGTCTTCTGCCAGTGAAACCTCGGCGGGAAAGGTCAGGAACTCGAGATTGTTTTGCAGAGCGGTGGACTTGTAGAGGAAGGCGAAGTCCAGAGCATTGCTCTGGAGCAGGGCCACCAACTCTGAAGACCTGGGGCGCAGCCAGCGCTCATCGAAGCTGTCCAGAAATCGTTGATACAGGCCCGGGCGATCGTAGTGGATTTCAGCCAGCTTCCAGGCCAGATGGGCGTAGTAGCCTGCCGGGTCACGGTCGGGATCGGAAATTCCGTAGGTATATTCTCCGGATGAAATCCTCTCAGACCAGTCTTTCTCCCAAACCTTGTTGTCGGGAGGTCCCGGGAGGAGTTCTTTTTTGGCGGTGGCCAGGACCAGTTCGTTTCCCAGGAAAATATGGTAACGGGGGACCGGGCTGATCCTTTCTATGAGTCGATAGTCGGCAACCGCCACCAGATCACTCGGTTTGTTCAGTTCGGTGATCTTGCGGATGGCATCCAGACTCCCGGAGGCCTCCGATTGAAGCACCACACCGGGATGGTTTTGACGAAAGCGATGGAAGGCTTCCTGAATCAGGGGAGAGAGACTTCCGGCATGAAATACCACGACGGTCCCTTCCGGATTCCCGCATCCCATGAAGGAAACCGATGCCAGTAAGAGCAAAAAAGCAAAAAAGTTAGGGACAATATCGGACCCTCTAAAGGACAGGAATCCTTTTTGTACGATCATCAACAAAGTATAGCTTGACGAGACTGACAGAGCGAATTAACCTGGAGCCACTAAGGGAGGTCAATACGATGAAAAAGTTCATTTTCTTGACGGTAATGGTGCTTGTTCTGGCCGGTTTCACCAGCTTTGGTGTTGCCGCGGACACAGGAAGCTGGACCGGTTGGATTTCCGATGCGCGCTGTGCCGCTGACTATGCGAAATCCGCCACCGCCGATCACGTCGGCTGCGCCAAGATTTGCATCAAGAATGGTGGCCAGTGGGCCCTGTCTATGCCGGACGGTGCCTTGATTCTGGACATCGATGCCGCCGAGGCTGAGCAGCATCTGGGGCACGAAGTTGTGATCAAAGGCGAGCTTGACACGGCAAGCAATACCGTTACGGTCAGCTCCGTCTCCTTGTCCCACTGATTCAAGCTGGGTCGAGTTCAGGAACTCAGGATCTGCGTTCCTGTAGGAATGTCGTGTAGAGGTGGGTCTGAGATTCGGCACCTGATGGTCTCCCACATTCCGGAGGTTGTGGCGTTTCTTCAGGCAGGTTACTAGCGTGCCGCACGTCGAGCCGCGAAGAATTCCTGAAGGAGCTCGCGCGAGGGTTGGGCCAGGATGCCCTCCACGACCTGAACCGTGTGGTTGAAACGACCTTCGGAGAGAAGGGAAGCTTTGGAAAAGACAGCTCCTGCCTTCTCATCCCGCGCACCGAAGACCAGTTGTTGGACGCGTGCCCACAGCAGAGCTCCGGCACACATGGCGCAGGGCTCGAGGGTGACGTAGATTTCCAGGTTCTTGAGACGATAGTTGGATAATTTCTGGCCGGCTTGGCGCAGAACCAGGATTTCAGCGTGGCCGGTCGGATCGTGAAGCTGAATACTGCGGTTGTGCTCTCGGGCCACCAGCTCACCTTCGAGCACGGCCACGGCTCCAACCGGAACCTCCTGCTCCTGGGCAGCCTTGTGAGCTTCTTCCAGCGCCAGTTTCATCCATCGTTCCATGGTTTGCCGGGGGATGTCCCTCACTTGAAAATGAACTCAGAGGTGAAGTTAGAGGGAGTTTAGGGACAGGCTTCAGCCTGTCCCTAAACTCCCTCCAAATGCGGTTCCGAGGTCATGGAGTCGGAGTCGAAAGCGCCTTGAGCTCGTCGTCAATGATCTCCGCGAGCTGGTCGTAGGGAACGTTTCCAACCAGTGGCCGGCCGTTGACGAAGACTGCGGGTGTTCCCGTGACCCCTACCACGGTTCCGTCCATCACGTCCTGCTTCACCTGTTCGGCATATTTGTTGGAAGTCAGACACGTTTCGAAGGCGGGGCCATCCAAGTCCAGGGATTCTGCCTTCTTTGTCAATGCCTCAACACTCAAGCCGCGCTGATCCTCAAACATCAGATCATGCATTTCCCAGAATCTGCCCTGCTCACTCGCACACAGCGACGCCTCGGCAGCCTTCTGAGCGTTCGGATGGATGCTGTTCAGTGGGAATTGACGATACACGAGGCGAATCTTCTCTCCGTATGTCTCCTGGACGTTCTTAATGGTGCCCAACATGGCTTGGCAGTAGGGACACTCGAAGTCTGAGAATTCCACGATCGTCACAGGAGCATCGGCAGGTCCATGGGAGGGATGACCTTCCGTGGCCACATCGACTCTGAGCGGTTGGAGATAAGTGATCACGCCGTACTTGGTCTTCAGTTGATCCACGAAATCCTGATAGATCTTTTCTCTCTTTTCATCCGCCAGATGTTGTCGGATCATGGGAAGCAATTGGGTTCTGGAGCCTTGAAGACGCTGCTGGTTGCTTTCGTAGAAGTTGTTCACGTCCTCTTCCGTGGGCTCTTCAAAGGCGCTGCGAACCTTCTGGTCCAGGAGCTCTTCGTCAGGGAGTCCCTGTTCCGCGGCTTCCAGCGCAACCAGTTTCTCGGCCACCAGTTCATCCAGCTGTTTTTGTAGAATCTCGTGTCGCACTCGCTCCTGTCTGGCTTCAAACTGAAGAGATTCCATCCTCCACTTTTCAAGTTCCTCCGCAGCTCCGCTTTGGAGGTCTTCCTGGGTGATGGCAACTCCCTGCACCTCTGCAACCACCTCAGAAAGGTTAGAGGCTTCCTCCTCTTGAGCCCATCCGGAAGTGATGAAGGCTCCGCAAAAGAGAAATGAAATGGCCAGAGGTCGAACTTTCCTAGACAACTTCATCTTTCCATCATACGTCGACAAGGCTTCTAAGTACCAGTTCCTCTCTCTCTCAGTTTGATGTGATTTTGCTCAATGCTAAACCCTGAGGACGGGAAAGGCAATGGAAAATTGGGGGTGGTACATGCAATAAGTAACATTATGTATAAGCATATAAACTATTTTAAATAATAAATAAATTAGTATTAATATCGTGGTGAGGAAGGTGCGATCGGGAAGCAGCAGAGAAGGTTTTGGGGAGAAGTCCTTGGTTGGCGATCGGCGTGAAAGGTGGGTCTATACCTGAGTGATCTTCAGACCAGCCTTCTTAGCAGCCAGGAGTTGTTTTTCATCGGAGGAGACGAATAAGTCCGCATTCCACTCAATGGCACAGGCAATATGAATGGCGTCCATGGCTCGCAGGGTACTCTTTTCTAAAAGGGCTATAGTCCCCAACAGAATTTCCTGAGTAAGATTGACAACAAATGAGTCAGCGGCTTCGTTCAATAACGAGGCCTTGGCTTCTTGATATTGTTGGTGGGATATCGATCCCTCTCTTTTGCGTCTGCATAACGCGGAGACAATCTCAGGTATGCAGATGGCGGACAAGCCAAGCGAAGTCGCTTCTTCCAGGATCTCCTGGACGCGACTGCTCCCTGGCTCTTCGATGTACCTTTTGGCCAATCCAGAGGAATCGAAGAAGGCTTTCATTGAGCCTCTTTGCGTTCTTCAATAATGGCTTCACTCAGAGCTTCACCCTTGATCTGGAGCCTCAAGCCGGGTTTTTTCCAGGATGGGATTGGAGAGTGCCCGGAAGCTGGAGCGATTTGAGCAATGGGTTTCCCATGTCTTAGTATTTGCACGGTTTCTCCCATCTCAACTTCAGACAAGATGCCCGAAGCATTTTTGCGAAACTCTGTGAAATTGATGACTTTCATGGATGACCCGCAACGGCTAAACGACGCTATGTACATTAGTGTACATTAGTGTACACTTACTGTCAAACGAGAGGCTTTACTTTCAGGGGTGGGAACGTAAGATGAAATCCATGGTGACCATCGAAGAATTTAATAGATTGGACATCCGAATCGGGAAGGTCCTCTCGGTTGAAAAGGTGTCGGGCGCGGAGAAACTTCTCAAATTCATCTTTGATCTGGGTGAGGAGAAAAGACAGATTATTGCCGGCATGGCCGAGTTCTACTCGGAACCCTCGATCTTGGAGGGAAAGGAGATGCCTCTTTTGCTGAATATCGAACCCAGGACGTTTCGGGGTCAGGTGAGTGAAGGAATGATTATCGCCGCCGATGTGGATGGGCGGCCCGTTTTGCTCCATCCCGAAAGAGAAATATCCCCGGGAAGTATCGTCCGCTAGGAATCTTACCCGGCCCAAGGATCAGGCCTTCAGACGACTGGCTACCATGATGCAGGCGTTGGCCAGGTAATTGAAATCGTTCTTCTGCAGGAAGGCCATCACCGCTGGGCTTTCCGCACCCGGCTGCAGCCAGATGTTGGTCAAGCCCAGGTCCAGACACTGTTGAAGGATCTGTGAGGTCACTTCCGGAGGGACCACGATGTTGACGATGGTGGGCGGTTCCGGAATGTCCTCGAGTCCCTTAAAGGATGGATCTCCATCGACAGTGGACCTATTGGGGTTTACCGGATAGACGGTGAATCCTTTCAGCTTCAGATCCCGATAAATGACCGATCCATACTTGGAAGGATTGTCGGTGGCGCCTGCCACGGCTACCGTGGTACTGGGCTCCTCGAGGAGCTGTAGAATGTCTTTCATGTTCTGACGGATAGGGGAGGGATCCTACGACACGATCCGTACCCTGTTCAAATCAACATTGTGTAGATGTCCATGTGGACGGTAACCCTATTGTAACCGGAACCTCTCATTCGCGGTTACTTTTGTTTCCCGATGCAGGTCTCGATGGAGACATGGGAAGTCTTCAGGGGCGGTTCACGATTTCACGGGCGATCTGTCGCACCCGCGAGTCGCGGTCTTCCAGGTGGCGGGCCAGTACTTTGGCCACTTCAGGATGAGCTATTTGGGCCAGGGCGGAAGCGGCGGCGACACGCACCAAGGGACTCTTGCTTCTGTGGCGCGAGAAAAGGCCTCTGGGAGCTATCAGCCGAGCAAGGGGTTCAATACCCGCCGGATCGGCTATCTTTTCTAGAGCCTGGCAGGCGGCGATCACGCGCTCTTTCTCCCAGGCAGAATCGATCAGGGAAACAAGCATGTCCACTGCTCCGGCGGGCTTGATTCTCCCTAAGGACCTCACGGCAGCCACCGCTACAGTCGAGTCCGGGTGGTGCACATAATCAAACAGCAGGGATATGAGACGCTCGTCGTGGCAACTTTGCAGGAGACGAAATGCGGCTCGCCGTACCTGAGGGCTTTCCTCCTCCAGAGCGTACACCAGCTCCGTTTTCAGATCTCTGGTGATTTCGCCGATTGCCTCCAGGATTCGCACGCGCTGCTCGGCGATGCCCTCCAATACCAGCTCACGTTTGAGAAGCGTGGCCGCCTCTTGCCCCAGTCTACCCAGCAGACGGGAAGCAATCTGCCGCAACCCAACGTTGTCTTCCTCTTTGATGACCTCCAGCAGTAAGGGCAAAGCTACAGGGCCTAGACAGCTGAGCAGTTGCGTGGTCTCCTTCACCCGAGTGGGCTCCTGGGATTTTAGATCCTCCAAAAGGAGCCGTCTGGTTTTCGGATCCAGCCCCTGGAGGAAAACCCATTCCTGCGACCCGGCCTCTTGATCTTGTTTTTCCCGCTGCTTCCGCTGGCGCTGGCCCAGATGGGTGAAGATTCGAGTCGCTTGGGTGTAGTCAGCCAGCAGGATGAGATGGATTCCGGTTCGGAAAAGCAGGGCAGCCATTCCTCCAAGAAGCTGGAGATTTTCCTCTTTTGCGAAAGCAAGCAGAAGCGGATTCGTCAGCAGTTCCGCCAACCGAGGCTGAGAGTCCAACCCTTTCAGCAGACGGCCGCAAACCTGGATTGCCTCTGTGCGAATCTGCGGGGTTTGGTGGTCAAACTCCTGAAAAAACTGCCGGATCATCTGCCGAGCCTGCTCTTTATCGCCCTTGAGAAAGAGATCCCTCAGCCTTTCTTCCATCGAGTGGGGAAAAGCCTCGGTGGGCTGGACGGGTTCGGGTTCTACAGCCCCCTGTGTTGGAAGGTCTGCGTCGGTGACCCATCCGATCTGCCCAGGCTCCACATCTTTCCGGGTCCCGGCCTCTTCCCAAGGCTCTTCTTGGGAGGTACCAACGCCAGCCTGCCTTTCCAGGATCTCATAGGTGCGCTGGTCAAAAAGGATGCCGGACAATCCCTGATCCTGAGCCAGGCGACGCCAAACTCTACGATCAAATCCCTCTATTGGAGGTTGACGGAGTGCTGTAATAAAGGTTGTCAGTTCCTGGGAGGAGATGTGCTGCAAGAAGGACAGACTCCTGAGTCCGATGGTTTCCAGAAGATTGAGAAACCCGTCCGCTATGGCCTTAAAATCTTGGGTTTCCACCCTTTGGCCGTTGACCAGGAGAGCCTCCTGGACCCGGGCCAGGGTGAGGGCAGGTCTTCTGTCTAGAATGGGTTGGAGAGCCACCCGGAGATCTTCAATGGAGCGGCGGATGACCTGGCTCTGTGGTGGGTAGAGCTTAATATTGTTGGAGGCGGTAACAAGACAGCGGACGACCCGGGGAACCTGGTTCAGATCCTGTTCATCCAACCCCTGGTCTGCAGCAAGCAGGCTGGCAGCATCGGGCTTCGGTCGGAATCTGGCCGCTTCCTGCAGCTCATCTGCCTCGGCCATGGGCGTGTAGCGCACCTGTTCGAGTTCGATATGGGCAAATCCCTGTTCTGATACAAAACGTTCCCAGAAATGGCGATCGATCATCTTCGTGCTGACCTGATCCAGAGATTCCAGCATACCCCTCAGTTCCTGCTCAGTGAGACCTCGAGAAAAGGCAATGCCCTGCAATCCCAGGCGGATCATAAAGTCGACGAAGGTCTCGGCAATGGAGTTGTATTGGGCCACATCCAAGGGTTCGCCATTGACCGACAGAGCCTTTTTAGCCTGAGTGATATTGAGGCGATCGTTGTGGACGAGGATCTTGTCAATGGATTCCTTCAGTTGTCCGGTGGCGCTGACGATGGCTCGACTTCCGGGTGGGTAGAGTTGGATCTTGCGAGTGGTTGTGAGCAGTGTACGAATGACTCCAGGTATATGGACCAGAGCTGCGGGATCCAGGGGTATGTCCTCTGGGCCGAAACCTTCCAACTTCTCGCCGTTGTAGCGTAGGGCCTCTTCCGCTTGGAATATTTTCTCGTCGTAGGCCTGCTGCGACTCGCGATACAATTGAGCCTTCGCCTGGTTGGACGAACGCTGAAAGTGGTAAGCAAGGGTGGTGGTCGAAAGAAGCAGGCCTTGGGCATGACGAGTTTCCTGGTAGTTGCCGATACGCTCGTGCAGTTCCCGTTTGCGATTTTCCTCGATGGCGCCGTAGGTGATGTCCAAAATGCTTCGGCTCAAAAAGCGAAGGGTCTCATCGTTCACCTGGTACTGTGAGCCGATGAGACCCAGCGCCACACCCTCATCGATAAAGTCCAGGACCTTGCCCTCTTTTGTTTCAGAACTCCCGCCCAGCATACTCAGGGAGACCTGCTCCCCAAAGGTGGAGGCCTGGTCGAGTAGCTTTCTGTTCTCTTCATTGAGGACGGCGATTTTCTGTCTGATCATCTCCTTCAGAGATCCGGGCAAATCCTCTTCCTCCAAAGGTTCGATGTCCCACAATTGGCCGGTGTAGACGATCTTTCTACCCAGAACCAGCTTGCGCACGAGTTCATTGATAAAGAGAGGATTGCCCTGAGTGAGCTGGGCCACATGTTCCGCGAAGTTCTCGGGTAAACGCAGTTGAGGAAAGATCTGCTGAAAATGTTGGGCGATGTGGGTGGCCGTGAGAGGGGTGAGGAGTACCCTGACAATGTTCAACTCCTGATGATGGGCGGCGAAGAAACTTTCCAGTGGGGTCGGCGCTCTTTCGATTTCTCCCGGTTGGATATGGGTGGAGGTCCCACAGATAAAGACCGGAATGTCTTGGGATAGCAGCAACCGACGCAACATGAGAAGCGAGGCCTCATCGCTGAACTGCAGATCATCGATAAGCAGAATGAGGGGGCGGGAGTCGAGGAGCTTGGGGAGAGTCTGGACAAGGGTGGCAAAAAGTTCCTCACGCTGGGTCCTTCCAGCTTCCGGTTCAACATGAGTTCTTGGCCTGACCAGTTGAGGCAAGATGTAGGACAGATGGGTGAGTTCCCTGCCAGTCAAATCATCCAGGATTGCTCTGCCCTTGTCGGGCCGCTGGTTCATGATCTCAGCCAGGATCTGGGTGATCAGGTAGTAGGGACGAAAATCCTCCTGTGGAATCCCGCTCACCTTGATCTGCGCGGTGTTGTTTGCGTCCAGCTGTTGACGGATGGACTTCAAGAACTCGCTCTTGCCCATCCCGTCGACCCCTTCGATGAGGAGAAACTGGTTTTTACCCTGATTGAATTCCGTCAGTGCCTCGTTCAACCTGGCATATTGAGTCTCGCGGCCAGTGCCATGGACTCGATCCAATCGCTGGAGAGTTGTCTGAGGGAAGACATCCTGAAGGGGGACTTGGCCGGCGTTGACAAGACGAGCCCGCCCGGACTTTTTGGCGTAAAAGAGCGCCGTGTCTGCCTTAGAAATGAGATCGTTGCCGGTCTGAGCATCCTCCGGGGCGGAGGCCACGCCGATACTGAAGGTGATGGGAAGCTCAATATCCTTTTTATCCAGGGCTGGTCTTTCATGGGCCAGCTGAATGAGCTCCTGACCCACCTGTAGGGCCTTCTCCTTATTCGCACCTGGCATGAGAATCACGAACTCATCACCATCATAGCGGACGGCTAGTCCACTCTCCTTGGACACCTCTTTCATCAACTCGGCTACCCAGATGAGGGTCTGATCGCCAACATCATGACCGTGGGTGTCGTTGATATGCTTGAAATGGTCCAGGTCCATCTTGAGCAACGACACCGGCTCGCTCTCCAGGGAATCCCACTGGACCTTGTCTTGTAGGTATCTGCTAAGAAAACGGCGGTTGTAAATACCGCTGAGCTCGTCTTCAACGGTCAGGCGAGAGGGGTCGGTGTTCGAGTGCTCGAGAAAATGAAGAAGGTGTGGATACTCTTTCATGCTCATGAGTCGTCAAGCGTGATATTCCTTCAGGAGGCGCTCAGTAGCCAAGTCGCAAAGCGAGTCCAGTGAAGTGGCCTCGGAAGGAAACACGGCATAGGAGGTCTTGAGAGTGATCCCTTGAGGACCGCCAGATAAGCAAAGAAGAGCTTCAACCCGCAAGCGTTCTAGGGCTATACGGGCATTCTCAGCGCTTGCACAAATAAGAATAACTCCCAGAGTTCCTTCTTCAAAACCCCCGAAGCAATCCGATTTGCGGACTTTGCCTGCTAAGACTTGGGCCAAGCGTTCCAGCCAAAACTCTTGTTCTCGCCCAGGAACTCCTTCAAGTTTGAGCAGGAGTATAGACACATACTGATTGTACCTCTCAGCCCGCGCCAGCTCCTTGTCCAAAAGAGGAAGGAAAATCTGCGGGTCTAAGAAAATCGAGTCAGTTTTCAGCCTCAACTTTGTCATAGAACGGGACCCACTGGGGTGGGGGGGAGCAAGTTCCACTCCACTTTAGACCAGGAATAGCTAAACCCAATCAATTGAGTGAGTTATGTTTGTCTGGAGCTTTTGAGCAAGTCAGGAAGCTGCACCTGATTCCACAAAACTTGCAAAGGAATTGCTGCCCTCAGCGCTCTCCTCACATTCCTTGCCTTCGCTCTCGCTCGTCCCTTGCCCTTCACCTTGCCTCGTCTGAGTGCCTCGTTCCTTGAAAGCCCCATCAGCAAACGTCATTGTATTTATGGAGCGAGACACTTAGCATAAAGGCGAACTATATACCATGGCTGATCAAAAAGATTCTCT
>JACZQQ010000084.1 GCA_022545645.1 Acidobacteriota bacterium
CGCGCTGGGCAGCGATACCGGCGGATCCATCCGCCAGCCGGCGGCCTTTTGCGGAACCGTGGGGTTGAAGCCCACCTATGGTCGGGTCTCCCGCTATGGACTGGTCGCCTTTGCTTCCTCTTTGGATCAAATTGGCCCGTTGGGCAACACCGTCTCTGACGTGGCCCTCCTGCTTCAGGCCATCGCCGGATCGGATCCTCAGGATTCCACGTCGTCGGCCCGACCCGTAGAGGACTATTTAAGCGAGATCGACCAGGAGGTCAAAGGTCTGAAGATCGGAGTTCCCAAAGAGTGGTTCGGGTCCGGACTTGACGGACAGATTGAGCAGAGCCTTCAGGCGGCCATTAAGAAGCTGGAGGGACTGGGCTGCTCCGTTTGTGAGGTCAGTATGCCCCAGACGGAATATGCCATAAGCACCTACTACATCATCGCTCCCGCCGAAGCCAGCTCCAACCTGGCTCGTTACGATGGGGTGAGGTATGGACACCGCAGCGCCGATCAAAAAGACCTCGACAGCATGTTCAAGTCCACCCGCAGTGAGGGATTCGGTGAGGAAGTCAAGCGACGAATCATGATCGGAACTTACGTCCTGAGCGCCGGCTACTATGACGCTTACTTTATCAAGGCCAGCAAACTTCGAACCCTTTTGAGAAACGATTACTTGGAAGCCTTCAAGAAGGTGGATTTTCTGGTGGGACCCACAACGCCCTCACTTCCTTTTAAGATCGGAGAGAAAAAGACAGATCCGCTGGAGATGTATCTGATGGACGTCTACACGGTGACAGCCAATCTCGCCGGTATCCCAGGTCTGTCCCTGCCCTGCGGTTTCAGCCAGGAAGGCCTTCCCATCGGTTTGCAACTCCAGGCCCCCTATTTTCAGGAAGCCCGGCTCTTGAATCTAGGTCATGCTTTGGAACAGGAACTGAACGTACAGAAGCCGAAACTAGCTGTGTGAAGCAAATTCCAAATCCTAAATCCCAAAGTCCAAACAAATTATCAATCACAAATTCCAAGTTCTAAACAATCGAATTTCAAGATTATTTGTGATTTATCAGCTTCTGATCATCGTCCCCGCCCTTCCCTCAAGCGCATCCAGAAGGGCATTTTCCTTGAGGCCGCTAACAATCTGCACTTCCCCTACTCCTCCCTCCAGGACCTTCAGCGCTGTCTGGACCTTGGGGACCATTCCGTTTGTGAGACGTCCTTCGCTCAAGAGCGCTTGGGTCTCTGTTATACCCAGTTCCACAATACAGCTGGAGGCATCGTCGATGTCCAGATAGATTCCCTCCACGTCGGAAACGGAGATCAGTCGAGCCGCCTTCAACCCAACAGCGAGTTCAGCAGCCAGGGTGTCGGCATTGATGTTGAGGATCTGGCCGTCTGAGTCGGCACCCAGGCAACTCACAACAGGAACCCATCCGCTCTCCCAAAATGTTTCCAGCACAGAAGTGTCGATGCTGACGATTTCTCCCACCAGTCCAAAGTCAATGGGCTTGTTGCTCGGATGGCCGGAGGAATCGCTTGTGGTCATGGACAGAGGTGGCCTTTTACGGCAAGAGGTGAGGTGGCCATCGAAGGCTGAAATGCCGATGGGGGACAAGCCCACGGCAACCAGACCCGCAACTAGGTCGCGATTGATGGCAGAGAAGACCATGGTAGCCAGCTCCAGCGTGGCCTCATCGGTGACTCGGCGTCCCTGATGCTGGACGATCGGTATCTCCAGACGCTTGGACCAATCGGTCAGCTGTTTGCCTCCGCCGTGGACGACCACCAGCTGGTGGTCGTCTTTGGCCAGCTGGGCAATTTGACGGCACAGTTGGGCACGCAGCTTGTCCTGTTCCAGGACTTTTCCGCTGAGTTTGATGACCAGGATCATAGCGCCTTCACGGCCTCCACGAAGAGATCGGCTTCACGGCGGGTGATGATCAAAGGCGGCATCATCCTCAGGACCTGAGGATCCATCGATGACCCGGCCAGTATGCGCTGTTTCAAAAGCCCTGCTTGCAGCTCCTTGGCCGTTTTTGGTTCACGGACTTTCACACCTAGTAGCAGTCCCCGACCTCGTACTTCCTCAACACCTTCAAGACTGGAAAGGGCTTTCTTTAAGTAATCGCCCATCAGGCCGGCGTTTTGGATGAGCTGTTCCTTGTCGATGACCTCCAGGGTGGCTTCCATGGTGGCGCAGGACAAAGGGCCGCCGCCAAACGTACTCCCCAGATCGCCGTGTTTGACCTTTTTGGCCAGCTCTTCGGTCACCAGTAGGGCGGCCGCGGGAAAACCGGAAGCGATTCCCTTGGCTAAAGTCACCATTTTCGGATGAATGTTGACCAGTCCCGAGTAGAGAAAAGAGCCAGTTCGGGCCACCCCGGTTTGAATTTCATCAAAGATCAGGAGCGCTCCATGTTGTTGGCATTCTTTCTCGATTTGACTCAGGCAATCCAGAGGAATTTCCTTCATTCCCCCCATACTCTGGATCGGTTCGACCAGAACGGCTGCCGTTTCCTCAGAGACAGCCTCGGCCACGGATTCTGCGGGCAGGATCCGATGCATGGGCACAGGCGTGTTCAGGTAGTTGGCATATTTAGGGATTCCCGTGCTGGAGAGACTGCCGTAGGATCGGCCGTGAAAAGAGCCGGAGATGGAGATGATTTCCTTGCGTCCCGTGACGGCGCGCGCCAGCTTGAGGGCGTTTTCATTGGCCTCGCTGCCGGAGTTGGCCAGGAAAGCCTGGTAGTAGGGCGCACCGGCCATCTCCAGTAGCTTCTTCACCGCCCGGGCTCGGGCTGAGTTGTAACTGACATTCGAGTAAAAGATCAGCTCGGCGGCCTGTTTTTGAATGGCTTTTACAACCTGGGGATGGCAATGACCTGTAGAGGCCACGGCATGGGCGCCATAGAAATCAAGATACTTGTTTCCCTTTTCATCATAGACGTAGCATCCCGCACCTTTATCGATAAAAAAAGGAAACTTACCGTAGGTTTGTAACTGATAACGATCTTCATCCTGTTTCAGGTCATCCGCTATTTGCATTGTTCCTCCCCTATTGCCTTTCCCCGACTGCACGACAGCACAACAGCACGCTCCGGTTACGGGTGGACCGGTGCCGTGTCCAGCCCCGTCTCCTCCGGAAAGCCACACATCAAATTCATATTTTGAACGGCCTGACCGGCGGCACCCTTTTGCAGGTTATCCAGGGCCGACCAGACGATCAGATAGCCCTTTTGAGTTGCTGCGCCGATATCCACGAAATTGGAGTGGCGAACGAAGCTCACATTGGGACATCCGGGGATCCAGCGAATGAAAAAGTCCGAGCCGTAGTAAGATTCATACAGGTCGGCAACTTCCTGGTCCGTTACCGACTTGCCCAACTCCATGTAGTGGCTGGCGAAAATGCCCCGCACGAAGGGAGCCGAGTAGGTCTGAAAGATCACGGGAGTGTCGGGTTTGTTCAGAAGCTGTGTGATCTCGGGTAGATGTTGGTGCGCAAAGGGCTTGTAGGGGAACAGGCTATGACTACGCCAGGGATGATGGGTGGTGGCGCCCGGAGAGTTTCCCGCTCCCGAGGAACCCGTTTTGGAATCCACAAAGACGGGTCCTTTGATCCAGTTCTCCTTAAAAAGCGGATAAAGGGCCAGCAGTGTGGCGCTGGCAAAGCAGCCCGGATTGGCGACCCGCCGTGCCGAGCGAATTTCTTCCCGCTTCAATTCCGTGAGTCCGTACACGAACGATTTCTGCTCCTTCGGGCTGGGAGGCGGTAAATGGTAGAACTCCTCGAAGGTCTTGGGATCGGCGATCCGAAAATCACCGCTCAAATCGATGATGACCAGGTCTTGGTCCAAACCGGGGACGATTTTCATCGCCTCTCCGTGGGGCAAACTCAGAAAAAGGACATCTAACCCTGAAGCGGGCAACTCCTCGATTGGGGAAAAACGAAGGTCCAGCAACCCGCGCAAGTGGGGATAGACTTCTTCAACCTTCTTACCGGCATGTTGTTGGGAGGAGATCCAGGCGATCTCAACCTGAGGATGACGCCGGAGAATGTGAACCAGCTCAACCCCTCCATAGCCCGAACCGCCGGCTATTCCGATTTGAGCCATGGCATCAGCGATTCTAAAATGAAGGTGCAGATGGTTCCTGTGCTCTCTTGAGCATTTCCTGCCGGCAGGTTCCAGTTTTCTTCAATGTAACGGATGCCTTCGGCGCTGTCGGTGACCCGTCCTGAGATGAGAACCGGATATTTTCTCTCACCCTGCTGGGACAGCCACTGCATCGCTCCCCACACACCCATTAAGTCATTGGCGCACAGGATCATCGACATGCAGGAGTCCATGAACTTCTCATCCTCAAAGAGGGAGGAACCTTGATAGCCGCCCAGCACTCCATCACCCATTTCTATAATGATGAAATCAGGGTGTGACTCAGACAGATAGTGCACCATGGAGCGGGCGATGGGGGCAACCGTTTCCAGATGTGCCGTGGAGGGCAGGCCAAAGTCCTGAAAGCTCAAGATCTCCCCAGCGCCGTCCTTCTTCATGGCCAGCGTGTCTCTCAGGCAGCCCACCCCGGCCACTTTGCCGGCGTTGACGGAAAACCCCTTCTCCGAGAACAACTTCAGGAGTTGTCTGCAAACGGCTGTCTTTCCGGAATTCATGCAGGTCCCCACGATCAGGACCACGGGAACCTCGAGAGCCGGTTTCTCGATCAGGGGGAGGGCGTAGTCCTGCAGATTGGCCGGACCGCCGTTCCAGGAGACGGTGCCGATGTACTCCAACTGGGTCGGCCATCCCAGATCGCGATGAAAAGCCGAACATTCTCCAATGACACCACCTCGATTGAGCAGGTGAAGTTCCATGCCCGGCTTGAGCTCAGAGGGAGGATCGCCCGAAAATCCATGCAGAGCTTTGCGGCTTCCTAAAACCCCGATCAGCAGTTCTCCTCCAGCCAGGGTTTTCTCTTCCCCGTCCAGTGTCTCCAGCAACGAATAATCAGTGTTGATCTTCTTGACTCTCACCAGGACGACATCTCCGTGCCGAGCGGTTTTCTCCTCGGTCACCTTGAGCACACCCGAAAGGGGAACCCGGTGGGTTGCGGAGGCAATCAGATCAGGGCTGACGCCTTCCGCCTGGGAGTAAGATGTGGGATCTAATGAAACTTTTACCTGCATCAATGGGACCTCGTGGCAATAGTATAATGCATAATTATACAAATATTAACGAATATGTCAAGGTTTATATGTATAAATATTGCACATTCACTCTCGGCGCCGCGCTTTTCCAGCTTCCACCTGATTGTAGATCTCTCGCCTGGAAAGGCCGAGTTCCTGAGTGGCTTGCTTGATGGCTTCTTTTTGAGTGAGTCCCCGAGTCTCTATGAGTCCTGCAACATAGGCGGCCCCATCGAGTTGAGAAGTGACCTGATCCTCTTGAGAGGTTTGACCCTCGAGCACTAAGGTATATTCACCGCGAGCAGGTTCCTGCTCCAGAGTGGTGAGGACCTCCTTGAGGCGACCGAAGTAGTGGGTTTCATGAAGCTTGGTCATTTCTCGAATCAGGAAGGCTCTTCGATTTCCCAGGATTTCCACGATTCTCTTCAGGGTGGGTAAAAGACCATGGGGAGAGATGTAGAAGAGGAGGGTGGACTCCTGCTGGGAAACCTGTTCAAGCATTGCCCGTTGCAAGGCAGCCCGGCGGGGAAGAAAACCGATGAAAAGAAAGCGATGAGCCGGCAGACCGGAAACCGAGAGTGCGGCCGTGGCTGCCGAAGGACCGGGAACCGGGTAGACGGGAATTTCGTTTTCCCGGCAGGCCTGAACCAGCCGGTGCCCGGGATCCGAGAGAAGTGGAGTGCCGGCATCCGAGACCAGGGCGATACGCTTTCCCTCCTGAAGTTGGATCATCAGGGCCGGGGCTTTGGCGTCTTCGTTATGTTCGTGGTAGCTGGTGGTGGGGGTGTGGATGGCAAAGTGATTCAGGAGCTTTCGAGTATGCCGGGTGTCCTCACAGGCGATCAGATCCACTTCTCCCAGGATCTTAGCCGCACGCGGACTCAAATCCTCCAGATTTCCCAGCGGGGTGGCCACCACGTATAGAATTCCCAACATATCCACCTTAATCCGTGTTCTATCCGCGTGATCGACGGGATGTCATCAGCGGGCTGGGCTCATGGCCTCCAGCATTTCCCGAACTGCCCGTTCCATTCCCACCAGGGAGGCTCTGGCAACGATATTGTGCCCGATGTTCAGTTCGACAATTTGAGGAATATCGGAGACGGGACCCACGTTTCGGTAAGTGAGGCCATGTCCGGCAAGCACCGACATCCCGGCTGATTCGGCCAATTGGGCTGCCGCTATAACCTTATTGAGCTCACTCTGGAATGCCTGATCCGATTCCTTGAGTCCTTTGGGAACCGCCTCGGCATAAGCAGCCGTATTGATCTCAATCATGGTGGCTCCCACGCTTGAGGCTCGCTCGATTTGATCGGGTTGAGGATCGATAAAAAGAGAAATTTCCAGTCCGGCTTTCTGCAGTTTCTCGGTGGCCTCCTGGATCGCCTTCTCATTTTTGATGACGTCCAATCCACCTTCGGTCGTGACTTCTCCCTCCCGTTCAGGGACCAAAGTGGCGCTGTCGGGGCGCACCTCCAGGGCAAAGTCCATCATTTCCCCAGTGACCGCCATTTCCAGATTGAGTCGAGTGGTGATGGTCTGGCGCAAAAGTCTCACGTCGCGATCGCTGATGTGGCGGCGATCCCCCCGCAAATGAACGGTGATTCCGTCCGCCCCTGCCAGTTCAGCCAGGATGGCTGCCGCCACCGGATCCGGTTCAGGCGCCTGACGGGCCTGGCGAAGGGTGGCGATATGATCGACATTGACTCCCAACTTGGTCATTGGCTCCAAAGGTACAACGATAGCTGACAACTGACAACTGACAACTGACAATAGACAACAGACCAGTCCGAATTCGACATTCGAACCCTGAAACCAGGAACTAGAACCTAGAACCACAGACAGGGTCTTCCGGTTTCCCGCTTCTGACTTCCTCTTACTGTCAGTTGTCAGCTGTCAGTTGTCAGCCGTATCTCCCCCTCACATCATTCCACCTGATCCTCAAAAGATCCCACGCCATTTGGAAGGCATCGGGCGCAAATCGCACCCTGCTGCCCTCGGAGTGCCGCCACACCACGGGAACCTCTTTGAGTGTGAATCCCCGATTGCGGGCCATATAGAGAATCTCCACATCATAACTGAGACCCTCGATGGTTTGCTTTCGAAAGAGGTCCCTGCAGCTGCTCATTTTGAAGAGCTTGAAGCCGCACTGGGTATCGGCATAGGGAAGACCTGTGGAAAGCCGTACCAGTCGGTTGAATATCTTGCCGCTGGTCTCACGAAACCAGGATTGGCGAACCTGGATTTCTGAATCTTCCAGGTCACGAGACCCGAAGGCGATGTCGCAGTTTCCATCAACGACTTCCTTCTCCAGTTTGGAGATCTCCTCGATCGGCGAGCTCAAGTCGGCGTCCGTCAGCAGGGCGTATGTGCCCTGAGCTTCCAGCATTCCACGTCGAACGCTGTAGCCTTTTCCCCGGTTCCCGTCGTTGGGTAGTAGGCGCAAACTCCACTCGGCGTCTTCGCTGGTGCCAAACTCCCGAGCGATGTCGGCCGTTCGATCCTCAGAGCCGTCATCCACCACCACGAACTCGAAAGGGCGGCCGCGTGGTTTCAGGTAACGGAGGATCCGTTCCAGGCTGGAGCCGATTCGCTGCTCTTCGTTGTAGGCTGGAATGACGATAGACAGGAACAGATCATTCATTGTAAAAGGCTGGGGACCTTGCCCAGGCGCTCGACTGTCTTGTCCTTTCCCAGGGTGACGATCACATCAAAAAGACCCGGGGACGCTGTGCTTCCCGTTAAGGCAACCCGAATGGCACCCATAAACTTACCCGCCTTGAGGGAGTGCCGTTCACCCACCTCTCGCAGTATTTTCTCGATGTTTTCCAGATTGAACACTTCCAGTTTCCGGTAGGCTCCAGAGAGTTCCTCGAGGGCAGCCACCAGGTTGGCGGCTTCTGCAGGGTCCTCGAAGGAGAGATTTTTCCGGATCGCTTTGGGCTCGTATTCAAACTCGTCGGAGAAGAAGGGCCTTCCCATGTCGACGAAGTCGGTCAGTTTTTTAGCCCGGGACTTGAGAAGTTCGAGGATGCCCAGGAAATAGTCGCGGCCCTTGTCTTCCCAGGCCTCATCCCAAAGCTTCTCCTCTTTGAGAAGGGACTTCACCTCCGGTGCCAATTCTTCGGGTGTCGCCGTCGAGATGTATTGTCCGTTCATCCACTCCAGTTTTTGGGGATCAAACAGGGCATTGGCCTTGTTAATCCGGCCGATGTCGAAACCTTGGATCAGCTCCTCTTCCGTGAAGATTTCCTGATCATCGCTGGGTGACCAACCCAATCGAACCAGATAATTTTTCAAGGCAGCCGGCAGGAAGCCCTGCTTTTTATATTCCAGGACCGAGGTGGCACCGTGGCGTTTACTGAGTCGTTTTTTATCGGTGCCCAGGATCAAGGGAAGATGGACGTAAAAGGGAACGGGCTCGTCTAGAGCCTGGTAGAGCAGGACATGTTTGCTGGTATTGGGAAGGTGGTCCGCCCCCCGCACCACATGGGAAATGTTCATCTGGGTGTCATCTGTCACCACGCAAAGATGAAAGGTCGGCGTTGTGTCCGAGCGAAGAAGGACGAAATCCTCAATATTTTCAGTTTCCACGTCGATGGGACCATAAACCAGATCTTCGAAATGAACCTTCTGCTTGTGGGGAACCTTAAACCTCACTACAAAGGGATCCTCGGCCTTCAGGTGTTCTTGGATCTCCTCCTCGGAGAGTTCGCGGCAGCTGCGATCATATCGCCACTCCAGCTCTTCAGCACGGGCTCTTTGTTTTTTACTCTCCAGAAGTTCAGGAGAGCAAAAGCAGCGGTAGGCACCCTCTGTTTCCAACAATTGCCCAGCGATGGAGCGATAGATTTCAAAGCGCTGGGACTGGTAGTAAGGTTCTTCGTCCCAATCAAGTCCCAGCCACTGCAGGCCCTCCAGGATATCTTCCACCATCTCCGGACTGGAACGCTTCACATCGGTATCTTCAATGCGAAGGATGAAGGTACCGCCTTCCTTGCGGGCCAACAGCCAATTGAACAGAGCGGTTCGAGCCCCTCCAATATGGAGATGACCGGTCGGACTGGGTGCAAATCGAACTCTAACGCTCATATCGAAACCAGAAAGGAAACCTCGATTATAACGGCTTGTACTCATGGAAGGGCAAACGGGGCCGATTTCCGCGGTTCTTCCGGAATGTGGGAGGCACATCAGGTGCCGAGTCCGGTCCGATAAACTCTTTGCCACACTGCCGTCTGATGGGTTTTGTCCGCCAATTTGCCTGTGGCGACTCCCGTCCGAAGCCCCGAAGGGGCGCTATGAAATAGCCAGGGGTGTTAACCCCTGGAATTCAGGAGATTCTTCCGAAGAGCCCTGTAGGGGCGGCACTCTTCTGAGTCATCCACCCTTGCTCAGTTCCTCTTCTGGAATTTCGATTTGATCTATCCGGCCCCATGATAGAATTGGCTTCGCTTGTTGGCCCGGGTGGCGGAATTGGCAGACGCACAGGACTTAAAATCCTGTGAGGGTTTCCCTCGTGAGGGTTCGAGTCCCTCCCCGGGCACGCTCCTGACGCGGGTTTCAGCAAAGTTGAGTCTCCCCGACTCACCCCCAAAATGGCCTAATTGTGCCTAAAGTGTGCCCGCGGCAAACTCACTCCAACTCACTCCAGCCCACTCCACCCAAGATAGAGGGTGATTTTGATTGCCTTTCA
>JACZQQ010000085.1 GCA_022545645.1 Acidobacteriota bacterium
ACCTCGACCTCCAGATCTCCCTGTGCCAGCTCGGTAAAAAGTCCAAGCTCAATCGCACTAAGCAGGGTCTTGGAACCCCAAAAGCCCAGGCCCAACTGCATAATTCCCTGGGGAGTCAGATCGCTCATCGGTTTGCCTCCAACCGTTGGGGAAATATTAAGTCTTCATTGGGGACAAGGCAAGAGTTGGCTCTGACTTCTCGCCAGCTTCATCAGAGCCACAGGCTTTAGCCTGTGGGCCTCTGTCTCCCTTTTGGGGTTGGAAAAACATGAAATTCTGGTGCCGGAGGCGGGATTCGAACCCGCACACTCTTTCGAGCGCCACCCCCTCAAGATGGTGTGTCTGCCAAGTTCCACCACTCCGGCATTCTACGGGCTTTCCGCCGAACCCTCCTCGGTTGCAGGTTCCGAGGGTTGCTCGTCGGAGGGCTGCACGGCCCCCGGTTCTTCAGAGGAGGGTAGCTCCGCGGGAGCTGTGGACAGGTCGATCGGAGACTCTACCGGAACTTCCTCCGGCAAACTCATCCCTTCCAGGACGGTGCCGCTGGAGTCCTTGGTAAACATGATAGCCAACGTGAGCGAGGTCACCATAAAAATGACAGCACAGACGGTGGTGGCTCTGGTGAGAACGGTGGCCGCTCCCCGTGCCCCAAAAGCGGTCTGACTTCCCGTGCTTCCAAATGTGGCCGCCAAATCTCCGGCTTTACCTGACTGCAGAAGAACAACCAGGATCAACACCAGTGAAGCAACAATATGGAACACGATGACGAGTGCGTACATTTTATGTCACGGACAACTGACTGAAAGATTGCCAGGCCGGTTGACGTCCTTTGACGTTTCGGCTCAGGCGCTCTGCTGGACTATCTTAGCAAACGATTGTGCGTCCAAACTGGCACCGCCAACCAGAAACCCGTCGATGTTCTCCTGCTCAATGAGCTGGCCAGCATTCTCCGGGGTGACACTTCCTCCATACAGGATGCGCACCTGATCCGCTACACCGACCGAACTGTGATCGGAGAGCCAGCTGCGAATCAGAAAATGAACTTTCTCGGCAAGCTCTGGAGTCGCCGTCCTTCCCGTTCCGATCGCCCAAACGGGTTCGTAAGCAATGATGATACGGGAGGTCTGAGGGTCTGTCAATTCACGCAAGGCCCGTTCTAACTGGCTCGGGATGACTTCCTGAACCCGGTCCGCCTCCCGCGCCTCCAGAGACTCACCGATACAAAGGATGGGAACAAGCTCTGTGCTGAAGACCTTCTCAAGCTTGTCTTGAATCACCTCGTCAGATTCCTGGAAGTAGTGGCGGCGCTCGGAATGTCCGATGATGACATGACTGCAGCCATAGTCGGCCAGCATGGAAACGGAGACTTCCCCTGTGAACGCTCCTTCATCTTGCCAATGAACATTCTGGGCTCCCAGTTGAACGACGCTTCCTGTGAGAATTTCCTCCACCGCACCCAGGGCGGTAAAAGGAGGGCAGACGACAATATCCACGTTTTGAATATTTCCGACCAATCCTACCACCTCTCGAACGGTGGCCTGAGCCTCATCACGAGTCTTGAACATCTTCCAATTCCCTGCAACAACGTGCTTTCGACTGATCTGCTCGGCCTGGTCTTGCTGGGTCTGACCTTGTTCCGTCGGGCCTTGCTCAGTCGGGTTCTGCTCTTTCTGGCTTTCCTCGTTTGGGTTCTGCTCCATCTTTTAACTGCCTCTTAATGTCTGTTGTCTGTTGTCTGTTGTCTCCTTCTTTACAGTCTCTCCCCGATAAAGTGGGCCAACTCCACCACTCGACTTGAATAGGCCCACTCGTTATCGTACCAGGCCAAAACCTTCACCATGTCGTCACCCAGGGTCTTGGTGAAAGGACCATCCACAATCGCCGAATGGGGATCTTTCGTGAAGTCGGAAGAAACCAGCGCTTCGTCGGTATATGCCAGGATCCCCTTCAATGGACCTTCAGCAGCTTCGCGGAAGGCCGCTTTGACTTCATCTTCACTGACTTCTTTTTCCACGGTGGCCGTTAAATCGATTAGGGATACCGCCGCTGTGGGAACCCGGATGGACATCCCATCAAGCTTTCCTTCCAATTCGGGGAGAACCTGAGTGACCGCCAGCGCGGCCCCTGTCGTGGTGGGGATCATGGATAAGGCGGCAGCACGAGCTCTTCTCAGGTCCTTGTGGGGAAGATCCAGAATTCGCTGATCATTGGTGTAACTGTGAATGGTGGTCATAAGACCCTTGCGGATTCCAAAGTGCTCATGCAAGACCTTTGCAACAGGTGCCAGGCAATTCGTGGTGCAGCTGGCATTGGAAATAATGGAGTGTGCAGCAGGATCGTATTTTTCCTCGTTGACCCCCAGGCAGACCATCAGGTCCTGATTCTTGCCAGGTGCACTGATAATGACCTTTTTCACGGAATCGCGCAGGTGCTTGGCGGCGTCCTCACGACTTCTAAACAGTCCCGTGGACTCAATGACAATATCCGCTCCCACTTCACCCCAGGAAATCTTTTCCGGATCCCTCTGAGCAAAAACGGCGATGTTCTTTCCGTTGACGGAAATCGAGTTTTCCTCATGAACCACATCGGCCTGCAGTCGTCCATAGATGGAATCGTATTTCAACAAATGGGCCAGGGTTTTTGAATCCGTGATGTCATTAATGGCCACAATCTCCAGGTCGAAATCGGATTCCATCACAGCCCGAAAAACGTTACGCCCGATTCGCCCGAATCCGTTGATTCCTAACTTGATGGCCATATGCTCTCCTTTTACAACACAGCCCTCTACACTCGAATTTCGAGGGACCTTTATATCAACAGGACACACCGGAAACAAGACTGGAACTGCAAGCTGGAAAACTTGAACCTAGAGTCCGAAGCTGTAGTGGCCGCTCTAAGAGCGGCCACTACCCTTTTTCCCCGTCTTGATAAGGATTACTGCCGTCTGGCTGAGTCTGGAAGCGTCGATGCCCCCACAACCAGCAGTGTGGGTACTCACGGATCACTTCCTCGAGACGCCGGTTCAAATGCGCCATGGTTTCCCTAATATCTTTCTGAACATCACCACTACGGATCACCTCGAGCGGGGGATAAAAACGGATGGTGTATTGGCCACGACGGTGTCTGGGGAGAATAAAACCTGCCACAATCGAAATCGAAGTCTTCCGGGACAAGGCAGCCAGGCTGGAATTGGTGGAGGCTGGGTGGCCGAACAGGGGGACATAAACCCCTTCCTTCTCCTGACTGTTTTGATCAAGAAGAAACCCGACATCGCCACCGGCCTTGAGGGTCTTGAGGATGGGTCGCATCGATCCCTGCTTGGAGATGAGCTGGTTTCCGCAGCGGGTGCGCAAACGTGTCACCCACCGATCCAGAAAAGGATTGTCCAGCGGGCGAACCACAAAACTCAAGGGATGACCGTAAAGCGCCTGAGCCACCGGTAAAAGTTCCCATGCACTGATGTGAGCGGTCAGAAAAAGGACCGGCTCATCCCCACCTCCGGCTTTGAAATAATTTTCCAGTCCACGTCCTTCTTCATATCGGACCCGTTTCCTCACCTTCTCAGGCGTCAGGCGAGGCAGGCGGCTCAACTCAACCAAGTGGTCACCCAATTGTTGAACACTTTGCCGAAGAATTCGTCTTTTCCACCGTTCATCCCTTTCGGGAAAAGCAATGTTTAAATTGATCAGCCCAATACGGCGATGCTTCCCATCCAGGAAATAAACCAAAACCGCCAGAGACTCACAGAGAGGATAGGCCAGAAAACCTGGAAGGACTCCGATGAAAGCCAAAAAGACTCGCACCAGTAGATAGACCAGCCCGTCGAGTGCTCTTTTCAAGGGCATTTTAGCGGCAACTGATTCGAGGAAATGCCCTCCAAAAATTTTCCCCACGAGGCCTGCTCACGCTGGGGATGGACCAACCAGGAGACTCGTGCACAGTGGGCTTTCAGCTGGCCATAAAATGCCGGGTCCTTCTCGGCCTTCCTTAGCTGTTCGGCCAAAGCCCGTGTATCTCCGAAGGGAAAATAGCCTGGATAATTCTCACCCAGCGTTCCCATGAGGCCGGGAATCTGGGAAGCCACGACAGGCACCGAGGAAATCAGGGCTTCCGAGAGAACATTGGAACTCCCTTCCATCCGGGAAGTCAGGGCCACCAGATGGCTGTCGGCCACCAGGCGGCGTGTCTTTCCATAGGGTAAGGCTCCCAACCAACGATAGCGCGGGTTTTTTTGATCCTCATCCAGGGCTCTCTTTTCCATCTCCGGTCCGAGCGCTGCGCCCACCTGTACGATCCTTATTCGGGAAGAGGCGGGGAGCCGTCGACTTGCCTGGGCAGCTCGAAAGGGATCCTTTTCGGGTCTCAAGTTTCCCACCACACAGATTCGAAAGTAGCTCTTGGGAGGAGAGGCCTTGCCTTTGAAGGGTTCAGCAGATTGATAGATGACACAGGTCTTTTGACGCACTGAGGCCGGGAGTTCTTCCAAGGCCTGCTTCTGTAGGACAACCAGATGGGTTGCCAACTTCAAAGAATGTCGGACCTCGGGTCTGCGATGCAGGTCACGGTAAAGGTCGGTCCCCGTGAGCACCACAACCAGAGGCTTGTCGGGATACTTCTCCTGAAATCGACAAATCGACTTGAAGCTCTTTAGAGCGTGCAGAGCAATCAGCACATCACAGGAGCCTCCTTCATATTGGCGTGCCACACTTGCCCTATGACCGAGTGCCTTGAGGAGGCGCACCCAGCGCAGAGCCGTAACCCGATTTCCGTCCAGCAAGGCTTTCGGTGACGGTGTGACCAATTGGATACGCATGCCGGCCTGGTGCGGTCGTGAGTTCGTGCTGTCGGGAGTTCCTGCTGTCGTGGGCTTGTCCATTGACCTATAGGGCAGCAGTCCGAAATCCTGCCAGAACATCACGCCGATCAGGGGTACAGTAATTCCGCCAGGTGTTACGAATCAGCCGCGAGCGAGTGGTCCAGGCCCCACCACGCAGGACTTTGTGGGTTTTAAACCAGGGCTCAGAGTACTCTTTATAGGGATCAGCCACGAAGCCGGGATAGGGCAAAAAATCACTGGCGGTCCATTCCCACACGTTGCCAATCATCTGCCGGCAACCCACGGGACTGTCCCCTTCGGCCAAGGCTCCCACCGCCACACATCCCATGGCTTCCCAGTTCAGGTTGGCCCGTGCGCTGCTGGGCGGCTCATCCCCCCAGGGGAAGTTTCTCTTCCCTTCTACCATCGTCCCGTCCGCTTGAAATTCCTGGGATGCCGCCATCTCCCATTCCGGCTCAGTCAAAAGACGCCGGCCCGCCCATTTGCAATAGGCCTCCGCTTCATACCAGTTCACATGGATAATGGGCAGCTCTTCTTCCAAGCGCCGATACTGGTTGAAGTGACGGAGCATCCACCCATCGGGCGATTCTCGCTTCCAGTACACTGGATGCTCAGCGTCAACCTCTTCTCGCCATCTCCACCCAGGTTCACTCCACACATTCTTGTGCTGGTATCCCCCCGCCTCGACAAAGGCTGCAAATTCAGCATTGCTGGTGGCTGCCCGGGCCACTCGGAAGGGCTGGACCTGGACGGGATGACTCCACTTTTCATTATCGAAAACGAATGGCATCTCTGGCGTCGCCCCAAGAAGAAAAAGTCCCCCGGGCACCTCCACGTCACCGGATCGAAAATCTTCCTCTCCCTGAGGGCTCGAAACTTCCTCCCCGTCTGGAGAGTAGAGAGGGGGTGGAGGATAGCTGAGGGTTTGTCTCCCGTAGGTAAACGCCTCATCGTGCATATCTTCGTGCAGGAGCCCCAGTTGATAGAAATAGGGCTGAACTCCCGGATTCCCCGATTGCAGGGAATCGACCATGCCAGCGAAAATTTCCTCCATGTAACTCAGCGTTTCCTCCCGTGAAGGAAGCGGCAGATCCCAGCGCGTGTCGTGAGCCACCGCCATGGAGTCGTAGAGCCGATCTCCATCTGCACGAATCGGGTCCTTCTGAAACAGATGACGGAGAGTCCATTTCTCCTGAAACCAGGCCACATGTCCGATTTCCCAGAGCAGCGGATTGACGATAGGAAGTCGAGGTCCCATCAGCTGCTCGTCGGTGAGATCCTCAATCAGGGCCAAGGTTCGAGAACGGGCTTCGGTCAACTGATCAATCAACTGCGATGCAGTCATCATGTTTACGCGAACCCTTTCTACTCAGCTCTGGCCGCTCTGAGAGCGGCCGCTACAACGTCGAAACAGCAGCAATGAAAACCACTTCTGGGGATCGTTACAGTGGGCAATCGATTCCAGACCGAAGTATCCCAATTGCTGCTCGAGTTGATGGGGCTCAAATTTACGACTGATTTCGACTAAGATTTGCTCTCCTTCCTTCCACAGAAATTCTGACTCGAGCAAAGGAAGGTCAATTTTCTGGTCTGAAGTGGAAACCGCGTACATCTCCATTTGCTGCCATTGGAGGTTATAGAAAGAATGGTAACGCATTTTCCTCTGGTCAAAATTACTTCCCATCAACCGATTGATGTTTTCAAATGCGTTTAAAATAAACTGGGACGTCATCCCTTCCACATCGTTGTAGGCCTTCTCAAGAACTTCCTCCTCTTTGGTGCAATCCACTCCGAGAAGGAAGAAGTCGTCTGGGCCCATACATCCACTCAACAACTGAAAAAACCGGTCGAAGTCGGATCGATCCAAGTTACCCACACTGCTGCCCAGAAATGCAAACAGGGTGGGAAGACTCCTCTCGATGCTGAGTATTCCCTCTTCGTAACGGGCACACAGTCCATGAAACTCCAACCGGGGAAACTGAGTTTTGACCGAGTCTCTCGATCCAATCAGAGCGGTAAGGCTCACGTCAACGGGAGCAAAAGTTCCTCTTCCCCGCTGGTTGGCTTGCTGGCTCAGAAGATGGACGGTTTTCTTTGAAAAACCTGCCCCCAACTCCACCAGGCATTCCACTTCAGCCAGAGCAATGATCTTTTCTGCCTCCTTTTCAAGAATGGCATTCTCAGTACGGGTCAGGTAGTACTCGGGCAGGGTGCTGATCTTTTCGAATAACCAAGAACCTCGCTCATCATACAAAAATCGAGGCTCAATGCGGCGAGGTTGGTCAAAGAGAGTCCGAGCTAGGGCTCGAGCCACATTTTCTTCAGGGGCCTCGGACTTGAGCTCCCAGATGGAGGACTCCACGGGCGCCCAGCGGTTCTTCTGACCCTGTGAAAAGATTTCAGGTGGAGTCTCGAGTTTCTGATCCTTGGGCGACATGAGCACCTACCGGGATTCCATCAGCAACTTTCCGTAATACTCGGGCAAGCTTCTCGGCTTCCCTTCTCGGTCCGTGACCACATGAGTAGTCTCCCCTTGAGCATAGACTTTCTCACCCTGTGGGTCGAGTACTTCATAGGCAAAGGTGACCGTTCGGCGGCGCAATTCCTTGATCCGAGTCCGAACCACAAACTCACTATCATATCGCAGTGGCGCCAGATAACGGCACTGCACGGTGGCAACCACCAGAAACCTCCCACTGTTGTCTTCCATCTCCTGATAGGAAAATCCGTGTTGCCTGCAGAATTCGGACCGGCCCACCTCGAACCACACCAAATAGTTGCCATGATAAGCGACTCCCATTTGGTCCGTTTCCGCGTAGCGGACTCGCAGTGAGCAGTCCGTGTAAGTCAGGTTTTTCATGTTAGCCCGATCGGCAACCCTATCACGTCCAGCAGATCTGCTAAAATCCTCTGCGATATGACCCCATCTGCGGAGGTGTCCGCCTCGCCCTATGCTATTGAAGGCAGCCGAGTGGTGAAGAAATACGGCGACCTCACTGCCGTTGATGAAATGGACTTCACCGTTAAGCGGGGCGAGGCCTTTGGGCTTTTGGGACCCAACGGGGCAGGCAAATCCACCCTGATGCGAATGATTTACTGCCGAACCCCATTGACCTCAGGCAGTCTGTTGGTCGAAGGGTGGGATGTGGGACAGGATCAAAAGAAGATCAAGGCCCTGGTAGGAGTGGTACCCCAGGAGAATAACCTGGACCCCGATCTCAACGTGATTGAGAATTTGATCGTTTATGCGCGTTATTTCCGCATTCCGAGCCATCAGGCTCAAACCCTGGCTGAAGACCTGCTTGCCTTTGTGAATCTTGGCGACAAGAAACACACGGGAGTTGAAGCACTTTCAGGGGGCATGAAGCGCCGCCTTATCGTGGCTCGGGCACTCATGAATGGTCCGAAGGTTTTGGTTCTCGATGAGCCTACGACTGGTCTGGATCCCCATGTTCGCCACGATCTGTGGGACCGGCTGCGGGAACTGCGTCGTCGACAGATTACGATTCTGCTCTCTACACACTACCTGGAAGAGGCAGAACAACTCTGTGACCGTTTGATCATTATGGATCAAGGCAAAATCCTGGCTTCTGGGAAACCCAAGGAACTCATCAAACTCAATGTGTCCAATTTCGCGCTTGAGATTCACGAAATGGATGGCCTAAAGCCCCTTGTCTCGCATCCGGAGGTGACTCCTGAAGTTCACGGTGCCACTCACTACTACTTTGCCCCCTCCCTGGAATTGCTCACACCTCTCATGAATCAATATCCCCATCATCAGTCCCTTCTTCGCCCCGCAAATCTGGAGGATGTCTTTTTGAAGCTGACCGGCCGGAGTCGATTGGAGTAGGTTACGATTGATGTGGAGTTGCCCTCTTAGACAGATCGATTGGTTCGACGCTCTGGCGGTGTGGCGGCGCAACTACGACGTCAATTTGAGGCTGTGGAAGGCAGAGGTCTTTCCGCCTCTGTTGGAGCCCACCGTTTCGATCGTGGCATTCGGTTGGGGAATTGGAAGTTTGATCGCCGCGGAAATCCTGGAGATGCCGTATTTAACCTTCGTTGCGGCTGGGATTCTGGTGGTGACCGGCGTTATTCGCGCCATCCTTGAGTGCACCTATGGTGCCTACTTTCGGATGGTCTATCAGTCCACCTACGATGCCATATTGAGTACACCCATCGGAGTCGAAAGTCTGGGTGCAGGGGAGATTCTGTGGGGTGCCTCCAAAGCTGCCTTTGACAGCCTTCTGATTATGCTGATTCTATTGGCTTTTGGCGTCCTTCATTCCCCCATGAGTCTCTTGATTCCTCTGGTTATTTTGCTGGGGGCCACCGGCTTGGCGTCTATTGCCTTTGCCTATACCGTCTCCATTTCCTCGATTTATCAGTACAACTACTTTATCGCTCTGGCCTTTTCATCACTTTGGATTTGTGGCGCTTATTTCCCGGTCGATCGTCTCCCGCTGGCGCTTCAGTACTTGTCCTGGTCTTTGCCCATCACCAGTGTCGTGGATTTGTCACGGGATTTGATGACGGGCCGGCTGGATTCCTGGTCACTGCTTCAGGCGGTCTGGATTCTCATTTCCTCACTGGTCTTCACAGACCTTGCTCTTCGCCGCCCCAGAGGGCGAGCCGAATAGTGCGGCGGGGTGAAACACCGATCGCTTTGAGTATTCGCATCGCCTCCATCGTCGTCGCCACGCCGTCCGCATTGTCGGTGGCGCCGGGGGCGGAGTGCCACGAATCCAGATGCGCGCCGAGCATCACCACCTCATCTCGGAGATCGGGATCCGTCCCGGGAATCTCGGCGATCACGTTGTATCCGTTGGTGTCGTCCTCGTGGTATGTGGCCTGTACGTTGACGCGGAGCTTGACGTCGGCACCACGCTGCACCATTCGCACGAGCATGTTGTAGTGCTCGCCCGCAACCACGACCGTGGGAACGGCATCGTCAGTGGTTTGTCTGCGTCCCACCACGAACATCGTCCC